>NZ_JASGKP010000001.1:3907500-3963443 GCF_047600585.1 Aestuariivirga sp. | reverse complement strand
TGCCGCCGATCACCAGCGGAACCTTCTTGATGTTGACGAGCTGTGTCGCCTGATCGACGGCGACGTTGCCTTGCGTCTGGCTGTCGCGCGTATCGGTCACGATCTTGCAGCCGTTGGCGCCGCCCGCATCGTTGAAATCACGGAGCGCCATCTCGACGGACTTGGCGCCCGCCACGCCGTATGCGCCGGCCGGACCCGTCAGCTCGAGATCGAGGCCGATGGTGATGGTGCAGTCTTCGGCGGCGGCAAGGCCGGGACAACCGGCGATGGCGGCCGCGAAAGCGGCGGAGAGAAGCAGTTTCTTCATGGGTCTTTTTCCTTCCCTGGAGTGGCCGGATCATTCCGGCGCGTTGGTTGACGTTCTGATGGAATGAAAGACAGTCTCAAGCCGACTTGGCGATCCCCTCGCTGTTGAGATTGTATTTCATGATGGAGCCGTGACCGGAAACGTCACGTTCCAATTCGTAGACATCGCCCTTGAGCGGGCGGGCCTCGGCCAGCACCGCATCGATGGCGCGAAGGTCCTCCGGCGCGAGCACGATGTCCGAAATCCGGAGATTGGCGGCAAGATGCGCACGGTTGCGGGCACCCACGATCACCGCGGCGACACCGCGCCGCGCCAGCACGGCGGCACTCGCAATGGTCGCGATGTCGGTTCCATGGCGCTGCGCAATGCCATCGAGGACACGCAGCAGCGCCTGGAAGAGATCCCAGCCACCCAGGTCATCGATGATGAGCTTGTATTTGGTGAGGGAGCGGTTCTCGAGCGGCGGCTTCGGTTCGGCAGCGCCCAGCCAACGGTTGCCGAGGAAACCGCCCGCCACCGTGCCGTAGCAATAGAGGGCGACACCTTCCTGCATGGCGACGTCGACAAAGCTCTTCTCCGGGCGGCGGTCGAGCAGCGAATACTGCACCTGCATGGAGCTCATCTCCACGCCTGCGCGGCGCATCGCCAGCAGGTGGGCCGTGTCGAAATTGGTGCCGCCGACGCGGTTGATCTTTCCCGCCTTGCGCAAATCCTCAAGCCACTGCGCCGCCTGCAGCCAGCGCTCGGCACTGTAGTCCCACCAGTGGAACTGCACCGTATCGAGCCGTTCCATGCCGAGGCGGCGGAGCGACCTATCGATCACGCCTTCCACATAGGATTTGGTAATGTCGCGAAGCCGCGCCATGTCGGGCACGAACTTGGTGTGCACGCGGATGCGGGCCAGCGCCTCTCGCCCGCGCAGGCGGGCGTATTCACTGCGGAAACGGCCGATCATCTCCTCGACGCCGGTATAGATGTCGGCGCAGTCGAAGGTGGTGATCCCTGCATCGGCAAACGCGATCATATCAGCCACGGGATCGTCGCTGACGCTCTGGCTGTGGCTCGCCGACAATTGCCAGCCCCCGCGGATAACGCGGGAGATCTCGTAGCCGGGCGCAAGGGTAATCCGCTGCATCGTCACGAATCCTTGGGCAACGGCACCGCCGTCGTCTGGGCGTGGCTGAAGCGGCGGAGCCCCGTCCGCGTGATGCGAAGGCGTGTCGAACAGTTGGGATCGGGACAGGCCACCTCGGCATCGGTCGACATCCAGTCATGGGGATGTGTGGGCCGCTGCTTGGCGGCGAGCAAAGGCAGAACGGCAGAGAGCGAATAGATGGAGAAGCCCTGCCCCGGCGGCAGGTGCAGCATCTCACCCCGCAGTTCGAAATGATCCCCGGGCTTGGCGCCGCAATAGACCTTGCCGCCCTCAGGCACCACCACTTCCACCTTCAGGTCGTAAAGCTCGAATGAATCGTCAGCCATGAGCGGTCTGCCCCTCTGTTGCCTCGCGCTCGAACTGCACGCGGATCAGATTGAAGGCCCGCGCGATGTCGTTGTTGAGGGCGGTCACCGCCGCCGCCCCGTCGCGCCGTTCCAGTGCGGTGATGAGGGCCCAGTGATGATGGGTGCCGGCGGGATCCTGCTTCTCGTCGTGGAGGAACGCAGCCTTCTGCACGAAGGCGCCCGACTGCAGCCACAGGCTTTCGATCACGGGTGTCAGAACCCGCGAGCCGGCGGCGCGGTAGATATGATTGTGGAAGGCGTGATTGAGTTCGATCGCGGCGCGGATGCTGTCCGGGCTGCGGTTGACGAAGGCGCGCTCACAGTCTTCCGTCAGCGTGCGCAGGGTGCGGAAGTCATCGGCCGTGAGATTGTCCATGGCGAGCAGCGTCACCTGCCCTTCGATGAGGCGGCGGGCCCGCGACAGGTCTTCCAGCCGGTCGAGGGTGATCACCGGCACGCGCACCGAGCGGTTGGGCAGGGCTTCGAGGGCATGTTCGGAAACAAGCCGGCTGAGCGCATCGCGCACCGGCATGGTGCTGGTCTGGAACCTGTCGGCGAGGTCGGCGATGCGCAGGGTTTCGCCGGGTGCAAACATACCGTGGATCAGGGAGCGGCGGAGTTCGGCATAAACCTTGTCGTTCACCGTCTCACGGGTGATGGGCGCAAGCCCGTGCCCCCCATTCACGCTCTGAACCGACGCTGGCTTGTCCACCACACTCACCTCTTCACGGAAAAAACTACTTGCAACCCGCGGGCACGTAAAGTGTAATCAGTGATCTGTGATCAAACTTTTTGAGGACGCCAGCGTTCCGATGGATGGCAGCCCTGCAGACGTGCGTTCTGGCG
This sequence comes from Aestuariivirga sp., assembly GCF_047600585.1. Lineage (GTDB taxonomy): Bacteria > Pseudomonadota > Alphaproteobacteria > Rhizobiales > Aestuariivirgaceae > Aestuariivirga. The sequence goes on along the minus strand of NZ_JASGKP010000001.1, from coordinate 3,960,787 downwards.
CACTTGCGCCGCATGCAATCGCTGCGTCCGGACTTTCACTGGCATTCGGTGGCGTGAAGGCGGTCGATGGCATGGACCTCCGCCTCGGCCATGGCGAATTCCTCGGCCTGATCGGCCCCAATGGCGCCGGCAAGACCACCCTCTTCAATATCCTCGCCGGCACTTACCGTCCCGACGGCGGCACGGTGCTCATCGATGGCCACCCTGCGCCGCCGGGAGATGCCAAGGCCCGCATTGGCCTCGGTCTCGGCCGCACCTTCCAGATTCCCAAGCCCTTCCCGCAGATGACCGTCCTGGAAAATGTCCTGACTGGCGCCCAGAACCAGGCAGGCGAGCACATCTGGCCCAACTTCCTGCAGTTCCGCCGCGTCGCTAATGAAGAGCGTGCAGCGGTGGAGAAGGCGAAGGCGCTTCTCGACTTCGTCAAGCTCACGCCCCTCATGCACGAACCGGCGCGCGTCCTGTCCGGCGGCCAGCGCAAGCTGCTCGAACTGGCCCGCGTGCTGATGGCCGATCCGAAGATCCTGCTCCTCGATGAACCTGCCGCGGGCGTGAACCCCACCCTCCTCGAATTCATCATCGGCCGCGTGCTGGACCTGAACCGGCAGGGCAAGTCGATCCTGCTCATCGAACACAACATGGACATGGTGACCAGGCTCTGCCAGCGCGTTGTGGTGATGGCGGGTGGCCGCTTCCTTGTCGAAGGCTCCGCCCGCGATGTCTCGCGCCACCCCGCGGTGATCGAGGCCTATCTCGGTGCCGCCGCATGAGTGCAGCACCGGCCCTTGAGACGCGCGGCCTCGTCGCCGGATATGAACGCGACCTCCCCATCGTGCGGGGCGTTGATCTTTCCATCGGCCGCGGCGAGCTCGTCGTCATTCTGGGGCCGAATGGTGCGGGCAAATCCACCTATGTGAAGGCCATCGCCGGAACCGTGCCCACCTTCGGCGGCACCGTGCTGCTCGCCGGCAAGGACATCACCGCAACACCCCTTCACAAGCGGATCGGCGAAGGCATCGCCTTCGTGCCGCAGACCGAGAACATCTTCGCGAGCCTGACGATTGCCGAGAACCTGCAGCTTGCCGCCGACGTGCTGGAGGCTTCGCTGCGTGCTGCGCGCCTTCAGAAGATGTACGCCATGTTCCCCGATCTCGCGGCGCGGCCGAAGCTGCGGGCGGGGCTTCTCTCCGGCGGGCAGCGGCAGATGCTGGCCTTGGCCCGCGCCCTCATCGTCGAACCGGGTGTGCTCATCCTTGATGAACCTTCAGCAGGCCTCTCGCCCAAGATCGTGGGCACGGTCTTCGCCATGCTGAAGGAGATCAACCGCTCCGGCGTCACCCTGCTGCTCGTCGAACAGAATGTCCGCGCCGCCCTCGCGATTGCCGACCGCGGCGTGATCCTCGTCGAAGGCGAGCTGCGCCATCAGGGCAAGGCGGCCGACCTCATCAATGATCCGCTGCTGGCGGAACTCTATTTGGGCGGTGCTGCTTCCCGGGGTGCCGGATGATCGCCCAGACCCTCATGGATGGCCTCATCGCGGGAAGCATGATCGGCCTTGGCGCCATCGGCATCACCCTCACCTATTCCATCCTGCGCTTCGCCAACTTCGCCCATGGCGATCTCATCAGTTGGTCGGCCTATTTTGCCCTCAGCGTGAGCACGGCGCTGGGGATGCTGGTGCCGGGTCTCGCCACATCAATCGGCCCCTTCTCCTTCGGCTGGTCGCTGCCCATCGGGCTTGTGGCTGCCATCGTTCTCACGGGATTACTGGCGCTGGTGGTGGACTGGCTTCTCTTCGCGCGGCTCCGCAAGCAGGGCGGCGCCATCATCATTCTGGTGATGGCGGGCTTCGGCGCGGCGCTAACGCTTCGCAGCCTGCTCGAATTCCTCTTCACCTCGAAGCCCTACTACTTCACCGATGCCCTGCAGATCGCACGTCCGCTTGTTGCAGGTGCGCGCGCCACACCGGACCAGTTGCTCGGCCTCGGCCTTGCTGCCGCGCTGGTGGGGATCGTCCACGTCATCCTCACCCACACGGCCGCAGGCCGCGCCATGCGCGCCGTGAGTGAGAACCAGGCGCTTGCCGGCCTTGCAGGCATCGACGTCGCCCGCACCATCCGTCTCGTCTGGTTCTTCGGTGCTTCCCTCGCCGCCGTTGCGGGCGTCATGACGGGGCTCCTCGTACAGATCCGCCCGCACATGGGGCTTGATCTTCTCCTCCCGCTCTTTGCCGCCGCCATCCTTGGCGGCATCGGCAGTGTGCCGGGCGCCATGCTCGCCGGCCTCATCGTCGGTCTTGCCGAAGCGCTCTGCGTGCAGTTCATCGGCGCGGAGTGGCGGGCTGCCGTCTCCTTCGTCATCCTCGTGGCGATCCTGCTGCTGCGCCCGCAGGGCCTGTTCGGAAAGCCCGCCGCATGATCGAGCTCATCAGTTACGGCGCCTTCTTCCTCACGCTTGCCCTCACCTACGCGATCATGTGCCTGGGGCTCAATGTGCAATGGGGACAGACCGGACTGTTCAACGTCGGCGTTGCAGGCTTCGTCGGGATCGGCGCCTATGTCTCGGCGCTTCTCACCACGCCACCTGCCACCGACCATCTCGGCGGCTTCGACCTTCCCATCGTGGTGGGCTGGATCGTGGCCGCCCTCGCCGCCGGATTTGCGTCCGTCCTGCTCGGCGCCCTCACCGTGCGGCTGCGCGCGGACTATCTTGCCATCGCCACGTTTGGATTCGCCGTGGTGGTGCAGCTTGCCACCCTCAACCTGCAATCCCTGACGGGCGGGCCCTTCGGCATCAGCTTCATTCCCCGCCCCTTCGGCTGGCTCGCCAGTGACCCGCTGCGCTTCAGCCTGCTCAACCTCGCAATCCTCGTGGTGATCACGGGTGGCGTCTATTTCGCCCTCGAACACCTGATGCGCAGCCCCTGGGGCCGCGTGCTCCGCGCCATCCGCGAGGACGAGGCCGCGGCAACCGCACTCGGCAAGGATGCCACCTCCTTCCGCATCCAGGCCTTTGCCGTGGGCGGGGCCATCATGGGGCTTGCAGGCGCGGTGCAAGGACATTTCATCGGCTACGTCTCGCCCGACGGCTATGTCCCCATCCTCACCTTCCAGGTCTGGGCCATGCTGATCGTCGGCGGCTCGGGCAACAACCGCGGCGCCATCCTGGGTGCCATCGTGGTGTGGGCGCTCTGGGCCTTCTCCGGCGCGCTCATCTCCGAACTCGTGCCGCCCGACCAGCAGGCTCGTGCCTCCGCCCTCAAGATCGTCATGATCGGCGTCGGAATCTGCCTCGTCCTCCTGCTCAGGCCGCGCGGCCTCCTGGGCGAACTCAAGACCGTCTCGCGCCATGTCGATGACAGCGCAGCGAAGGAAAAGACCTGATGACACAGAAGCCCCTGCCCACCAGTACCCTCAATCGCGGCCTCAACGGCGGTCTGACGATCCCGCGCATCACCTGCGGCCTCTGGCAGGTGGCTGACATCGAGCGGAGCGGCACGCCCATCGACCCGCAAAAGGGTGGCGATGCCCTGCAGGACTATGTGAAGGCCGGCTTCACCGCCTTCGACATGGCCGACCACTACGGCACGGCGGAACTGATCACCGCCAATCTGCTGAAGCGCTATCCGGAGGGACAGAAGCCGCTCGCTTATACCAAGTGGTGCCCGGAGCCGGGGCCGATGACGCCCGGGGTGGTTCGGGCCGGTGTCATGGAGCGCCTCACGCGGCTGGGCGTGAAGACAGTGGATCTCCTGCAGTTCCATTGGTGGAGCTTCGAGCATCCCGCCTGGCTCGATGCCCTGCACGAGATCAAGGCGTTGCAGGCCGAAGGGCTGGTGCGCGCCATCGGCGTCACCAACTTCGATGCAGCCCATCTCTCGCTTGCCCTTGCCGACGGCATTCCCATCGTTTCCAACCAGGTGTCCTTCTCGGTGGTGGACCGCCGCGCCGCGGGTGATCTCAGCGCCGCCTGCGCGGCCTCCGGCGTGAAACTGCTCGCCTACGGCACGCTCAATGGCGGATTCCTCTCGGAGAAATGGCTGGGCAAGCCCGAGCCCACCAGCATTCCGGACTGGAGCAAGTCGAAGTACAAGCGCTTCATCGACACGGCAGGCGGCTGGACCATCTTCCAGCAGCTTCTCGCCACCCTCGATGGCATCGCAAAGAGGCATGGCGTCTCGCTCTCGAACGTCGCAACGCGCTGGGTGCTGGAACAGCCCGCCGTCGCCAGCATCATCATCGGCGCGCGGATCGGCGAGACTGCGCATCACGACAGCAACCGGCAGGTCTTCGATTTTTCACTGACGCCGGACGACCATGCCGCGCTGGACTCGGTCTTCGCCCGCATGACACCGATCCCCGGTGACTGCGGTGATGAATACCGCAAGCCGCCCTTCCTCACCGCCTCTGGGGACTTGAGCCATCATCTGAGTTCCATCCCCTCGGCCTATGCCGCCGCGCCGATGAAGCATCGTGTTGGCCTGCGCGTCTCGTCCGGCAGCCAGTGGGAACCGATTGCCGGCTACAGCCGCGCCGTGCGCTTGCGCGACACGATCCATGTCTCCGGCACCACCGCCACCCACGGCAACAACCGCTGCGTGGCGCCGGGCAATGCAGCCGCCCAGACCACCTACATCCTCGACAAGATCGCCGCCTCCCTCACCGCCGCAGGGGGCCGGATCGAAGACGTGATCCGCACCCGCGTCTTCCTGCGGAAGGAAGAGGATTGCGAAGCCGTCTCCCGCGCCCATGGCCGCGTCTTCGGCACCATCATGCCGGCAAATACGCTGCTTGTGGCGGGTGGCCTGATCGGCAACTATGAAGTCGAGATCGAGGCCGAGGCGCTGGTCGAGGCGAAGTCCTAGGCGCGCCCATCACGACGCCCGGACCGCTGCCAAGCGCGGCATTGCCTTGTTCTGAAGCGCGGCACTGGCCGACGTCACGAACGAGGCCACGAGCTTTGCAAGCTCCTGGGACTGCGAGGCCAATTCCTGGGTGGCCGCCGTCGCTTCCTCCACCATCGAAGCGTTCTGCTGCGTCGTCTGATCGATCTGGTCCACGGCGGTGTTGACCTCGGCAAGACCGGCCGACTGCTCTTCGGCGGCAGCAGCAACACTGCTCACCACCTCGTTGATGCGCACGACGCTTTCGATGATGTGCTTCAGCGATGCGCCCGTTTCGGTGACCAGCGTCACACCCTCGATCACTTCAGCGGTGGCCGAATCGATCAGGGTCTTGATCTCCTTCGCCGCCTGTGACGAGCGCTGCGCCAGGGCGCGCACTTCCGAGGCGACGACGGCAAAGCCCTTGCCCGCCTCGCCGGCGCGCGCTGCTTCCACGCCCGCATTGAGGGCGAGCAGGTTGGTCTGGAAGGCGATCTCGTCGATCACGCTGATGATGTTGGTGATCTCCTTCGAAGACTTCTCGATGCCGCGCATGGAGTCGACGGCCTTCTGCACCACCTGCCCACCCCGCGTGGCATTCTCCCGGGCGCTCGCAGCAATGTCGCGGGCCTCATGGGCGCCCTGGGCCGAGAGCTTCACCTTGCCGGTGATCTCGGCGACGGCAGCCGCCGTTTCCTCGAGGTTCGCCGCCTGCGATTCCGTCCGCCGCGAAAGGTCGTCGGAAGCGGTCGAATCTCGTGCGTGCCGTTGCTGATGGTGCGGGTGGACGCCGTCACCGTGCGGATGACATTCTCGAGCTCGTCCATCGCCGCGTTGAAATCCTTCTGCAGCCCGGCATAGGCCTCGGGCAGTTTCTCGGTGATGCGGTAGGTGAGGTTCTTGGAGGCGAGGCTGCCGATGCCGGTGCCGATCGACCGGTTCACCAGCGCGCGCTCGTCGTCGATCGCCTGCTGGCGCATCCGGATGGCTTCCAGCGCATTCTGCTTCAGCACATTGATGTTGCTCGCAAGCACGCCCACCTCGTCCCGCCGTTTTACGCCAGGCACATCGACAGCATAGTCGCTGGCCGCCAACCGCTGCACCACACGGACCAGAGCTCCGAGCGGACGGACAACATTGAACTGCAACACCAATACGGCAAGCACGATGGAGATCAGGCTGGCACCGCCGATAAAGGCCGCGGTCTCGAGGGCAGACGCCTTGCTGATCGCGTCGGCCTGCGCCACTTCGTCGTTCATGTTCTTCAGGATCTCGTCGCTCATGCCACGGATCGATGTCCGGAGATCATCGACCTGCGTCTCGATCTCCTTCATTAACATCTGGCCGGTGCTGATGTCGTTGGTGCGAGACGCCGCTTCGAACGTGTGGAGAGTATCAGTGATGTTCTGGAAGCTGACGACATTTTCGTCGAAGCGGGCACCAAAACGGTCGGGCACCAAAGGCTTCGCCTCTGCGATCTGGCGCAGGAAGTCCTCCTCCCTGGTGTCCATCTCCTTGGCCGTTGCGTCCTTGGCTTCGGGGGTTGCCGCCGTCAGGTGGCGGTAGGCCAGGATGGCGATCACGTTCACATCGATGTTGGCCCGGAGGTTGTCGCGAAGACCAACCACATCCTCATGGATGATGCTGTCATAGGCAGCGCCCACTTCCTGCATCTTCTGCAGCGACATGTAGGTTGCGCCCCCGACCATGAGGGCAAAGAAAACGAAACAGCCGATCACCTTGTAGATCAGCTTGATGTGGGAAAAGATCATGTGACACCCCGAAGGAGCAGCGCTCCGATAGCCCAGGGCAAAAGTGCCCATTGGCGTCGGGGGTAGGACGGAAAGCATGTCCCAAACTGACGAAATGCCCATTTGAATGGCATGATTTCAACCAAAAGATGCAAAGTGGAAAGACCACGCGAGAACTTTGCGGAACTGTCAAACTGGGCTCTACCGCCGGATGCGAAACAGCCCAAAATCGACTCAGACACACGCCATGGCTGCATGACCTGTGAGTGCGGCAAACCAACACAATGACAGAACGACAGCGCGGCGGTCCGAATACTTATGCAAGCGGGGGCATTTCGCACCCGAAGCAAAGCCGCTAAGCCGCCCGCATGACCGCTGAACTCGACCGCTTCACCACCGCCATTTCATCCGCGCGCCGTGCCGACGATTGCTGGCGGGCCCTCCAGCACCTGTCGGCCCACATGCCGGGACACATTCTCTTCACCGTCATGACGGTCGACATGGCGGCGGGGCTCGCCCGTCGGGCCTTCAGCAGCCACCCGGAGGCCTACCCTGTCTCGGGCACCAAGCCCATCCACCGTGACCAGTGGTTCGACATCGTCCACGGCGAGCGGCGGAGTTTCGTCGCGAACACGATCGAGGACATCGCCAAGGTCTTCCCGGATCACGAACTCATCGCCTCGCTCGGCTGCGGCTCGGTCCACAATCTTCCCGTCGTGCTGGACGGCGAACTTGTCGCCACCATCAACATGCTGGCTGCGGCGCACCACTACACACCCGAGCGGGTGGCCGCCGCCGAGAGCCTGCTTGCCCTTCCCGCCCGCCTCTGCTGCGCACTCGCCATGCTGTTTGACAGCCGCGCAAAAACCCCCGCATGATGACGCCTCGCGCAACGTGAAGGGGCAGAAGGCATGGCATCGGACTTGGCCGGACGGGTGATCCGTCAGCTTGCGTCCTTTTGCGCCAGCCTGATCCTCACCTTCATCGGTCTCACCGCCGTCACCTTCTTCATCGGCCGTCTCACCAAAATCGACCCCGTTCTTGCCGTCGTCGGCGACAAGGCAAGCAAGGAGGTCTACGAACAGGCCTATCAGGCGCTCGGCCTCGACAAGCCGCTCATCGTGCAATACGTGCTCTACCTCAAGCGGGTGCTGAGCGGCGACTTCGGCATGTCCGTGCTCACCTCGCAGCCCGTTCTCTCGGACCTAGTGCGGGTTTTCCCGGCCACCTTCGAACTCGCGACCCTGGCCATCATCATCGGCGTGGCCGTGGGCATTCCGGCAGGCGTGCTCGCGGGCGCCCGCAAGGGACGCTGGCCCGATCACGTGGTGCGCGTGGCGGGGCTCTTCGGCTATTCCGTGCCCGTCTTCTGGCTGGGCCTCGTCGGGCTTTTCTTCTTCTATGGCAAGCTCGGCTGGGTTTCGGGCACCGGCCGGCTCGATGTCTTCTACGACGACATCGTCACCACCCGCACCGGCATCATCCTCATCGATTCCGCCCTCGAAGGGGAATGGGACATCTTCCGCAATGCCTTCAGCCACCTCATCCTGCCGGCCACCATTCTCGGCTACTTCTCGCTCGCCTACATCGCCCGCATGACCCGCAGCTTCATGATCGCGCAGCTCTCGCAGGAATATGTCACTGCCGCCCGCGTCAAGGGCCGCTCCTATTGGGGTGCAGTCTGGGGCCACGCCTTTCCCAACATCCTCGTGCCCCTCATCACCGTCATCGGCCTCAGCTATGCCTCGCTTCTCGAAGGTGCTGTTCTCACCGAAACCGTCTTCGCCTGGCCCGGCCTCGGCCTCTACATCACCCGCGCCCTCTTCAACGGCGACATGAACGCCGTGCTGGGCGGCACCATTCTGGTGGGGCTCGTCTTCATCGGCATCAATCTTCTGAGCGATCTGCTCTACAAGGTCTTTGATCCGAGGCTGCGCGGCGCATGAGTACATCCCTCATCACATGGCTCATGGACGAAGCCCCGCAATCGCGGCGGCAGGCGGTGATCGGCAGCCTCTACCGGCGCTGGCGCTCCATCCTTGCCAACCCCGCGGCTTTGGTGGGCCTCGTGATCGTGGCGCTGCTCATCCTCATCGCGATCTGCGCCCCGCTCCTCGACCGCGGCATCTCGCCCATCGCGCAGGACCTCAACAACCGCCTCGCGGCGCCGTCCGCGGCCCATTGGTTCGGTACTGACGAACTGGGCCGCGACATCTATTCCCGCACCCTCTACGGCTCTCGCGTGACGCTCACCATCGTCGGCCTCGTCTCCGTCGTGGTTGCGCCCATCGGGCTTCTTGTGGGAACGCTCGCCGGTTACCTCGGCGGCTGGGTCGATGCCACTCTGATGCGCATCACCGACGTCTTCCTCGCCTTCCCGCGCCTCGTGCTTGCGCTCGCCTTTGCCGCCGCCCTCGGCCCCGGCATCGAGAATGCGGTGATCGCCATCTCCCTCACCGCCTGGCCGCCCTATGCCCGCATCGCCCGCGCCGAAACCATCACGATCGCCAAGAGCGACTTCATCCAGGCCGTGGTGCTGCAGGGCGCCTCCACCTGGCGCATCCTTTTCCATCACGTGGTGCCGCTCTGCCTCTCCTCCGTGATCGTGCGTCTCACCCTCGACATGGCGGGCATCATCCTCACCGCAGCGGGCCTCGGCTTCCTCGGGCTGGGCGCCCAGCCGCCCACAGCGGAATGGGGCGCCATGGTCTCGGCCGGACGCGACGTGATCCTCGACCAGTGGTGGGTCGCCACCATCCCCGGCATTGCCATCTTCTGTGTGAGCCTCGGCTTCAACCTGCTGGGCGACGGCCTCCGCGACGTCTTCGACCCGAAGGACGCATCATGACTGCGCCGCTCCTCTCGGTCGAAAACCTCAGCGTCTCCTATGCCACCCGGAGCAGCGTCACCCATGCGCTCCGCAATGCCAGCTTCACGCTCGGCCGCGAGCGCTTGGGTGTGGTGGGCGAGTCCGGCTCCGGCAAATCCACCATGGGCCGCGCCCTTCTGGGCCTCATCCCCCGGCCCGGCATCGTCACCGCCGACCGCATGGATTTCGCCGGACAATCGCTGCTTCAGGCCCGCGACAGCGACTGGCAGAAGCTCCGTGGCCGCCGCATGTCCATGATCATGCAGGACCCGAAATACTCGCTCAATCCGGTGCGCCGCATCGGCGACCAGATCGCCGAAACCTGCTTGCTGCATCTGGGGTCCAGCCGCAAGGAGGCCGAGCGCCGCGCCCTTGCCATGCTGGAAGCGGTGAAGATCCGCGACCCCGACACGGTCTTCCGCCAGTATCCGCACCAGTTGTCGGGCGGCATGGGCCAGCGCGCCATGATCGCCATGATGCTGGTGGCCGAACCCGATCTTCTCATCGCCGACGAACCCACCTCGGCGCTCGACGTGACGGTGCAGAACGAGGTGCTGCGCATTCTCGATGATCTCGTGCAGAAGCGTGGCATGGGGCTGATCTTCATCAGCCACAACCTCGCAATCGTCTCCAGCTTCTGCGACCGCGTGCTGATCATGTATGGCGGCCGCATCCTCGAGCAGATCGCGGCGAAGGACCTGGCGAAGGCACAGCATCCCTATACCCGCGCCCTGCTCGCGGCGGCGCCTTCGCTTGATCAGCCGCGCGACACCCTGGCCACCGTCGTGAGGGACCCGGCATGGCTGGAATGATCGAGGTGCAGGACCTGCACGTGGATTTCAGCCACGAGGGCAGGATCGTTCACGCCGTTCAGGGCGTGAGCTTCTCGGTGGCCGATGGCGAGAGCTTCGGCATCGTGGGGGAATCGGGTTCCGGCAAGTCCACGGTTCTGAAGGCCATCGCAGGCCTCGTGCCGAGCCGCAGCACCGCCCTCAGCGTCAATGGCCGCGCCGCCCAGCAGCGCCGCGCCAAGGCTGACCGCCGCCAGTTGCAGTTCGTCTTCCAGGACCCTTACGCCTCCCTGCACCCGCGCCAGACGGCAGACCAGATCCTGCGCGAGCCGCTCATCATCCATGGCCTCGACAACAAGGACGACCGCATCGCCGCCGCCCTGCGCGAGGTGGGCCTGAAGCCGGAACATCGCTTCCGCTATCCCCACCAGCTCTCGGGCGGCCAGCGCCAGCGCGTCGCCATTGCCCGGGCCCTCATCCTGCGGCCGCCCATCCTGCTCCTTGACGAGCCGACATCGGCCCTCGACGTCTCGGTGCAGGCCGAAATCCTCAATCTCATTGCCGGCCTCCGGCAGGCCAACAGGCTGACCATCATCCTGGTGAGCCACGACCTCGGCGTTGTTGCCCACCTCTGCAACCGGATCGCCATCATGCAGGGCGGAAAACTTGTGGAAGTGGTAACCGCGGCCGAGCTTCGCTCCGGCAACGCTGAAGCCGACTACACCCGCAAACTGGTGGCGGCGAGCCGCGGCTTCACCCGCGCTTGAGCCTCACTTCAATTCTCCTCATCTTGCCAAGCCCCTGAAAACGGTCTGTGATGCGGAAAGCTGCGCCCCGGCACCCAAACGGGAGCGCTGCCCTGTGTGATTGGGTGTTGAGGGAGAAAGACATGCTCAAGACGTTGAAATTCGCGCTTCTGGCGGGCGCGCTCGTGACGCTGGCGCCCATGGCGCAGATGGCCCTGGCCGAAACGCCGAAGGACACGCTCGTCATCGCCGAGAACATCGACGACATCATCTCGCTCGATCCGGCCGAGGCCTATGAACTCAGCGGCATCCAGGTGCTTGCCAACACCTACGACCGCATCATGCGCTTCGAGCCCACCGACATCACCAAGCTGGTGGGCGGCGTGGCCGAGTCCCAGACCGTGAGCGAGGACGGCAAGACCTTCACCCTCAAGATCCGTTCCGGCCTCAAGTTCGCCTCCGGCAATCCCGTGACGGCACAGGATGCGGCCTTCTCCCTGCAGCGCGTGATCAAGCTCAACAAGACGCCCGTCTTCCTGCTCTCCCAGCTCGGCTGGACGCCCGAGAACGTCGACCAGATGGTGACGGCGCCGGATGACAGCACGCTCGTCGTCAAGATCGGCGTCGATTTCGCTCCGTCACTGGTGAACGCCTTGCTCTCCTCCGTGGTGGGCTCGGTCGTCGACAAGAAGACCGCCATGGAACACGAGAAGAATGGCGACTTCGGCTACGAATGGCTGAAGACCAACACCGCCGGCTCCGGCGCCTTCACCCTCAAGGCGTGGAAGCCCAATGAAAGCGTCGTGCTGGAGGCAAACCCGAGCTACCGCGGCGGTGAACCCGCCATGAAGCGCGTGGTCATCCGCCATGTGCCGGAACCCGCAGCCCAGCGCCTGCTCATCGAGAAGGGCGACACCGACGTGGCCCTCAACATGACCGGCGACCAGGTCACGAGCCTCAAGGGCAACAAGGACGTGGTAATCACGCCCTCGCCGCAGGCCCTGCTCTATTACATCGGCATGAACGTCAAGCAGAAGGAACTGCAGGACGTGCGCGTGCGCCAGGCGCTCCGCTACCTCATCGACTATGATGGCATCGTCAATTCGATCATGCAGGGTGGCGCCCAGGTACATCAGTCGTTCTGGGCCTCGGGCTTCTGGGCTGCCCTTGACGACAATCCATACAAGCTCGATCCCGAGAAGGCCAAGGCGCTGCTGAAGGAGGCGGGCTACCCGGATGGCTTCGAGATTTCTCTCGATGCGCCGAACTCTTCGCCCTTCACCAACATCGCGCAATCGGTGCAGGCCACCATGGCGCAGGGCGGCGTGAAGGTGAACATCATCCCCTCTGAAACCAAGGCGCTGCTCACCAAGTACCGTGCCCGCGAGCATCAGTTGCTGATGATCTACTGGGGCCCGGACTACATGGACCCGCACACCAACGCCGACGGCTTTGCCAACAACGGCGACAACTCCGATGCCGCCAGCAAGGGCAAGCCGCTTGCCTGGCGCAACTCGTGGTCTGACGAGGCGGTGAACAAGATGACCGCCGACGCCGTGCGCGAGCGCGACGAGGCCAAGCGCAAGCAGATGTATCTTGACGAACAGAAGAAGGTGCTGGAGGAAGGCCCCTACGCCATCATGTTCCAGGAAACCAAGCAGGTTGCGACCCGCGCCAACGTGAAGAACTTCATCTTCGGACCGAGCGCCGACGTGGTCTACTACAACCTGACGACCAAGTAACGGCGGTCGGCGGTGACAGGATTTCTTGATCGCCGCCGCGCCTCCATACTCATGCAGAACGAGGGCCTTTCGGCCCTCGTTTTGTCTCAGCCCGAAACCCTGTCCTATGCCACCGGTGCCTTCCCCGGCGTCGCCACGTTCTGGCGGCGCGCCGGTGCCGCCTTCCTGATCGTCCCGGCCGACGTGGGCGAACCGCTCACGGCAATCGTGGGCGACTTGCAGGCGAGGAGCTTCGCCGCCGCCTCCGGCATCAGCGATGTCCGTACACTCCGCCTCTGGGTCGAAACCGATACATGGCCGCTTGATACCGCCAAGCCGCACCGCACGCCGCGTCCGGCGCAATATCTCCTGACCGAAAGTCTGGCGCTCCTGCAGGACGCGTTGCACGAGAAGGGGATCACGGGCCGCATCGGGCTCGAACTGGGATTCATCCCTGCTGCGGATTTCGAAGCCTTCCGCGCCCTGCCCTATCGCTGGACCGACGCAACCCGGATCGTCGAGCGTCTGCGCAGCATCAAGCATCCGGAGGAAATCGCCCGCCTCCGCAGAGCCGCACTCTACGCAAATGCTGGCCTCAGCCATCTGTTGGAGGCGCTCACACCCGGCATGACTGCCGCCGAGATGAGCCGCATCTGGAAAGAGGCCGCCCTTGCCCGCGCAGCACAGCAGGGCGAAGCCACGCCGCCTTCCACCTGGTCCTACATTGCCGTGGGCGGAGACGGCTTTGCCCCCGGCGCACCCGCGCAGCCCGGCGACATCATCAAGATGGATGTGGGCTGCGTCATCGCTGGCTACAGCTCGGACGGCGCGCGCTCAGCCGTGATCGGAACGCCGCGGCCCGAAGCGCAGAAGATCTACGATGCACTCCACCGCGCCTTCGATGCAGGCCTTGCCCTGATGCAGCCGGGGCGGCCCCTTGCCGAAATCTACAGCGCAACTGCCCAGACCATGTGGCAACAGGGCTATGACACCTACGGCCGCGGCCATTTCGGCCACGGTGTTGGCGCCTCGATCTGGAGTGAGGAATGGCCCTTCATCGCGCAAGAGTCCGATGCGGTGCTCGAACCCGGCATGGTGATGGCCTTCGAGACGCCATGGTACATCGATGGCCTCGGCGGCTTCATCATCGAGGATCAGTTGCTGATCACGGACAAAGGCTGCGAGGTGATGGCGCCGCTGCCACGCACGCTGCGGCGGCTGTGATCCTCACGGCATCATCGGATGAACGGTGGGGCGGATCGACATCCGCTCTGCAAATTGCTTCAGGATGTCCAGCTTTGCATCCACGAGCACGATATCGCTCTCGACCGGAAGCGCAACGCCCACTGTCACCATCCAGCTGTCATGCCAATCGAAGACCGGTACGGAAACCGATTGCAGTTGCGGCTCGGATTCGCCGATCGAGCGCGCAAACCTGTTCTCCACCACCTTCTTGATCCGCTCGAGAAGGTTTTTCCTGACGTCGTCCGTCATGCCAAAGGACGACAGCTCGCGTTCCACCAACTCACGTGTGACATGTTCCGGAAGGAAGGCCGCATAAAGTTGGCCTGCCGAACTCCGCGTCACCGACAGGACCTGGCCGGGGATCGTATTGGTCACAAGACTGTCGGTACTGTAGGCCCAGCGCATCAGGATGGGGCCCGCACTCGACCAGACCGTCATGTAGGCGTGGCAGTTGGTGATCCGCGCGATGGTCTCGAGCTGATCGTTCACCCGCGAGAACAGGTTGATCTGCTTGAGCGCGGAGAGACCGAGTTTCAGGGCAGCAACGCCCAGCGCATACTCACCGGTCTTGGGATTCTGCACCACCACGGAATTCTGCACGAAGGTGGCGAGATAGCGGTGAAGCTTGCTCTGCGAAATATCGCATCGTGTGGCGAGAAGAGAGAGCGACGCGCCCTGCTTGAACTCGCCGAGGCTGTCGAGAATACGCAGCCCGACCTTGAGGGATTGTATGGGTTTCGCTTCCCGGATGCTCTGGTTCATGACCGTATTCTCTTCGCGAATTCGAAGCTTACAAAATACAGTTGGAGTGTATCTTGCTTCATTTCCAGCAGAGTCGAAATGAAGGTAAATTTTGAAGGCGTTCCGCAAATGCAGGCGTGCGCTGCTGCCGGCACAAACTGTTTTGCAAACGGCTTTTGGACACCATCAATAAGAAATCCGTTTCTGGCGCATTTTCAGCGAGATAGTAGGAATGCGGAAAAGGCCCGGAGTCATCCTGCCGGACACCGGTCAGCAAGAGGCTGGCCGCTGCTCAAGGCAATCTTCTCAAAGGAGAGAACGATGACCAAGTCTAAGTACGTACGCGTCAGTATGGTTGCAGCATCATTGATGCTTGCATCTTCCGGATGTTTGGCCGGCGGTCTGGGTGGACTCAAAGACGCTGTCGGTGGTGCCGTCGGCGGCGTCGGAGGCGCAGTCGGCGGAGCGGTTGGTGGCGCAACCGGAAGTGTGTCGCAGAGTGTCGGCGGCGTGACAAAGTCCCTCTCATCCACGGTTGGCGGCATCACCTCCGCAACCACCTCAACGGTGTCCAACATTTCGCCCAATCTGTCGGTCGGCCTCACGGCATCGGGCACGCCGGTCATGGGGACCAAGGCGACCATCGGGCAGATCGATGCCCGCTTGTCCGTGCTCAGCCGAAAGCGGCTGCTGGCGCTCTGTGTGTCGGCGGGCGGAAAGGGATGTGATGGTCTGAGCCGACGCAAGCTGATTGAGCTCGTGCAGGTGCGACTGAACCTGCTGTCCGGCAAGAAGCTGGTCGCGCTTTGTATTTCGGTAGGCGGCTCCTGCGGCACGACGCGCCCGCACACTGTCGGCAAGCCTGCGGGGCGTGAGGCCAAGGTTGCGGACCAGATGGAATGCGGCTGGTTCATTCGCGAAGGGCACCGGCGCTATTGGACATGCCTGAAATGACCTGATGTCCGCAGGTCGCGCCGGTCCCGTCAACTGGCGCGATCCCGCGGCCTGTCAGTGCGCCGTAGCTGCGCAGAAGATCCGGTAAACGTCATCCACCTTCTCGTGGTAGCAGAAGGTCCGGCCACCATCGGCCAGGGTCGGCGCCTCGGGAAAGCGCTTGTTCTTGACCAGCCGCTCCGGCCTGCCGAACGGCTCCTGCAGCGAGGGCCGGCTCGCCCGCCAGATCGATGTCTTGCGCCAGAACAGGCTGCCCGTGCCCCGCGTGAAGTAGAGCGTGAGGCCATCCTCCGAAATCGCAGGGGCGTATTCCAGATCGGCCGTGTTCACCTCCGCCAGCAGTGCCGCGCTACCGGGAAGGCGCTCGAAATGATCGCCCGCGCGGCGGGCAATGAAGATGTCCGCCGTCTTGGGGAATGGCCCGCCGGTGAAGTCCCCGTCCACGCCATAGAGCGTGTTGCCATCTCCGCTGATCGCGAGATCGAAGTTCACCTGGCCCGGCACGTTAAGCGATACACCCTTTACCAGTTCCACATCACTGGCGCGGCCCGCTGCGAAGCGCGCACGGTAAACGGTGGAGAAGGTGGTGTCGTAGCTTCGCGTCGAGACGAAATAGAGATACCCGCTTCGGTCAAGCGAGGGCACGCCATCCAGCGCTGGCGAGTTCGCGCCTTCGATCCTTCCTCCATATTGGAAGGAATAGGGCCCGGTGCGCAGCGCCCACTGGAGATCGGTGTTCACCTTCGGATCGTTGCTGTTGTTGAAGAGCAGATAGTTGCCGTCGGCAGTGATGAACGGCTCCATCGCATCACCCGTGTAGCCCGTGATCTCCACCTGATGCCTGTCCGGAGGCGAGACATCCTTGGCATCGGCTGACCGATACGGCATCGCAGCCGCCGCGATGACGCAGACGATCACGGGGAAGCATTTGATACGCACCACTGACGACTCCTCGACTCCGCCGCACCATAGCTGGACACCCCGCAATTGTATGTGGGCACGATTGCCCGATCTCATGTCACTCAGTTCCGGATTGCAATATTGCCTAGGGAACTTCAGGCGCAGGAGGAGCGCTGCGCGTCCGCTTCAACCCGTGTTTGGATGCGTCAAAAAAGCTGCGTGATTCCAACTTGCTTGCGCCGAAATCATTGGCGAATCTTTTTCCTCCTCCCTAACTGGGCGGCGGCGGGCAACAGGTTTTCACGCAACAGACGGGCTGCATTCATGTCACTTCTCTTCAGTGCCAATCACTTTCCGCTGTTTCAGCCGGGAAGCGCCGAAGACCTGAAAGACCCCTGCCCGGTGTTCGATGGCGACACGTGGCATGTCTTCGGTTCGAGCGGCAACGTCCGAAACGAGAAGTGGAACATTCTCCACGCCACCGCACCCGACCTCTACGGACCATGGACCGAGCATGATCCCGTGGCCCTGCCCATCCACGGCTCCGGCGTGGCAGCACCGGGTGTGATCCATGAACACGGTGTCTTCCACATGTTCGTGCAGACCGAGTTCATGAAGTCCGGCGGACGCTGCGAACATGCGATCTCGCGCGACGGATTTGTGTGGGAGGTGCAGCAGCCGGCCCTCTGTGCGGTGCCGAACACAGGCGAGGATGGCATTTACGATCCCCATCCTGCAATCATCGCGGGACAGCGCTACCTCGTCTATTCCGGCATGCCCGCCTTCTCGAAGGTGCCGCAGCCCGACATTTACTTGGCGCGCAGCATGTCGGATTCCTGGTTCGGACCGTGGAAGCGGATCGGCAAGATCCTCGATCATGCCGACGTGCCGCATCACAATGCGCGCGAACATCCGGACTACGAATGGGGCATCGAAGGCGCACAGCTTCTCGAATTGCCTGACGGCCGCATCCTTCTCAACGCCACGTGTTTTCTGCCGGAAGGTGAGCGTGGCAGCCGCCAGCGTGTGTTCTTTGCGCTTGCGGACCGGCCGGAAGGCCCATACAGGTCGCTGGGTCCTGTACTCGACCCCGGTGAAGCCGGTGAGAACGGGCACTCCACCGCACTTCTCACCGGAGAGGAGCTCACGCTCTTCTATCAAAGCCGCAAGTGCGCCACCAACAATCTCTGGCGCTACGGCATCGCCAGGTTCGACCTCAAGCAGGATGTATTCAGCGCAGCTCCGCCGCACGTGGCGAGTGCGGCATAAGCTGCGTCACTCCATCATGCCGTGTGGCCATGACAGGCTGCGGACGGAACGATCCCGGCACCAGTAACGTTTTCTCACCACGCATCCCCTTGCGAGCTTCAGCACTTTTCCAAGGCCCGGCAACCTGAGAGTCCGGGCTTTTCCGGAGCAAGTTCCGAAGAGCGCTTCCCCCGCGTGCCCTATTGGAGAGAAAGCCGCTTCCATGCTGAACAGAACCGCCGAGCTTGTTCCACACGACAATCCTGAATCACGCCAGACCTACAAGCGTCTGCTGCTCTGCTTCTCGCACTTGCGCTGGAATTTCGTCTACCAGCGCCCGCAGCATCTCCTGACCCGCGCCGCGCGCACCCACGAGGTGCTGTTCTTCGAGGAGCCGGTGTTCGAGGACACGCGCCACCCCAAGATCCGCATCACCCATCCGTCCCCGTCGATCCAGGTGCTCACGCCCGTCCTGCCGGAGGGCACGCCGGCCGCCGAAATCGACATCGCGCTCCGCCGCCTCGTGGACCGCACGCTGGCCTCACAGGATCATGACGAGCTTGTGCTCTGGTACTACACGCCCATGGCGCTCTCCTTCACCGATCATCTCGAGAGCGATGTCTGCATCTATGACTGCATGGACGAGCTGTCGGCGTTCAAGAACGCCCCGCCCGTGATGGCGCGCATGGAGCGTCTGCTGATGCTCCGCGCCGATACGGTCTTCACCGGCGGCCTCAGCATCTACGAGGCAAAGCGCAAGCTGCATGCCTCCATCCATCCCTTCCCCAGCAGCATCGACGTCAGCCACTTCGGCAAGGCCCGTGTTGCCGGAAACGATCCTGAGGACCAGCAGCGCATTCCCCGCCCGCGCGTCGGCTATTTCGGGGTGATCGACGAACGGCTGGATACGGCACTCGTGGGCGACGTCGCCGCGAAGATGCCGGATGTGCAGTTCGTGATGATCGGACCGGTGGTGAAGATCGACCCCGCCACACTGCCGCGCCTGCCCAACATTCATTGGCTGGGGGCCAAGCCCTACGCCGAACTCCCGACCTACATGCGCCACTGGGACGTGGGCTGGATGCCCTTCGCGCTCAACGAGGCGACGCGCTTCATCAGCCCCACCAAGACACCTGAATTCCTCGCCGCAGGCCTTCCCGTCGTCTCCACTGCAGTAGTCGATGTCGTCCGCACCTATGGTGCGCGTGGGCTCGTCCGCATCGCCGACAGGGACGACAGCGTCCGGCAAATCCGCGCCGCCCTCGAAGAGGGCCATGATGAGCTGCGCGACGCTGCCGACAAGTTCCTTGCCACAATGTCGTGGGACAAGACCTGGGAAGAGATGTCCACCCATCTCAGCAAGAAGCCCATCTCGCAACGCCCGGTCACCTCGCCGCCACGGCGCTCGCGCAACAAATATGACTGGCTGATCGTGGGTGCCGGCTTTGCCGGCAGCGTGCTGGCCGAGCGCATCGCGAGGGAGCGCGGAGAATCCGTGCTCATCGTCGACCGCCGTAACCACATCGGCGGCAATGCCTATGACTGGCACGACGAGGCGGGCATTCTCGTGCACCGCTATGGCCCGCACATCTTCCACACCAACGCAACACAGATCGTGGAGTATCTCTCGCAGTTCACGAAGTGGCGGCCCTATGAGCACCGCGTGCTGTCCAAGGTGGATGGCATGCTGCTGCCGATCCCGATCAATCTCGACACGATCAACAAGCTTTATGGTCTCAACCTGACATCGGAACAGCTCGAGCAGTTCTTCCAGGAGCGGCGCGAACCCTTGGCCGAGGTCAAGACCTCCGAGGATGTGGTGGTCAGCACCATCGGGCGGGAGCTCTACGAGAAGTTCTTCCGGGGCTACACGCGGAAGCAATGGGGCGTTGATCCCTCGCAGCTCAACAAGTCGGTGACGGCCCGCGTGCCCACCCGCACCAACCGCGACGACCGCTATTTCACCGACACGTTCCAGGCCATGCCGCTCCACGGCTACACCCGGATGTTCGAGCGCATGCTCTCGCACCCCAAGATCAACGTGATGCTGCAGGCGGACTTCCGCGAGATCCGCGAACGGGTGCATTACGAACACCTGATCTACACCGGTCCCATCGACGAATACTTCGACTGGAAGCTGGGCAAGCTGCCCTACCGCTCGCTCCGCTTCGAGCACAAGACACTGGACCAGCCATTGTTTCAGCCGGTGGCGGTGGTGAACTATCCGCAGACGGAGGACTACACGCGCATCACCGAGTACAAGCACCTGACGGGGCAGTCCTCGGAGCGGACCAGCATCTCCTATGAATATCCGTCGGACACGGGCGATCCCTACTACCCCGTGCCACGCGCCGAGAACGAGACGCTGTACAAGCGTTATGAAGCGCTGGCGGCTGCCACGCCCAATGTCTGGTTCGTGGGCCGGCTCGCCACCTATCGCTACTACAACATGGATCAGGTCGTGGGTCAGGCGCTCGCCACCTTCCGCCGCATCCAGGAGACCATGCCGTCGCGGGCCACGAAGCAGAAACCTGCGCAGACGGAGGCGGCGGAATAATGCGGCCGCTCGAGATTTGGGGCGGCATCGAGTGCAGCGTGGTGCGGATAGGAACGACGATCCGCAACCAGCTCACGGATACGGGCCATCACGAGCGGCCCGATGATATCGCGCATCTGGGTAGGCTCGGGCTGAAGACGTTGCGCTATCCCGTGCTCTGGGAACTGATCGAGAAGCGCCTCGGTACATATGACTGGCGCTGGACCGATGAGCGCATGGCGCTGTTGCGGGCGGCAGGCATCTCACCCATCGCCACGTTGCTGCACCATGGCGCGGGGCCCGCCCACACCAGCCTGCTTGATCCGGCGTTTCCCCAGAAGCTGGCAGGTTTCGCGGAGCGGGTGGCGCGGCGCTATCCCTGGATCGCGGCCTACACGCCGGTGAACGAGCCGCTCACCACGGCGCGCTTCTGTGGCCTTTATGGTCACTGGCACCCTCACGCACAGGACGAGGCCACGTGCTTCCGCATCACGGTCAATGAATGCCGGGCCATTGCGCTGGCCATGCAGGCGATCCGCCGCATCAACCCGGCGGCGAAACTGGTCCAGACCGAGGATTTCGGCCGCATTTCGGCAACAGCGGACCTTTCGGACCAGGCCGCTTACGAAAACGAGCGGCGCTGGCTGGCGACGGACCTTCTTTCGGGCCGCGTCGATGAGGCCCATCCCTTTCACGTGCGGCTGCTCGCTGCAGGCGTCCCGCCCAGCGACCTTGGCGAACTGGCTCGGCATCCCTGCCCACCGGACATCATCGGGATCGACTATTATCTCACCGGCGACCGCGTCCTCGATCACCGGTTGGTGCTGCATCCGAACGAGCCCGTGGGCGGCAACGGCCGGCAAAGCTATGTCGACATCGCGGCGGTCCGCTCGGATCTGCCCCAGGCGAAGACGGGCCTGTCGCAGCGCCTGCTCGAAATCTGGGATCGCTACCGCATTCCGCTCGCCGTCACCGAACTCCACAATGGCTGCTCGCGCGACGAGCAGCTGCGCTGGCTGATGGAGGGATGGTCGGAAGCCAAGGCCGCCCGCGCTGCCGGGGCTGATGTCCGCGCCGTCACGTCGTGGTCGCTCTTCGGAGCCTGTGACTGGAACTCGCTGCTGACACGGCAGGAAGGGCACTACGAATGCGGCGCCTTCGATGCGCGCCACACCCCGCCCCGCCCCACCATTGTTGCAGCAGCCCTGTCGTCCCTCATCACCACCGGCCGTTTCGATCATCCCGTGCTGGATGGTGCGGGCTGGTGGCATGCCGAAAACACGCCGCAACACAACGCCCGCGCGCTGGCGCTGGCGGGAAGCGGTGCAGGCCTCAGGATGCTGGAGGCGTGCTGCCGCGCCCGGCGCCTGAAAACGACCCACGCAGCCAAGTCCGAAATATCGTCCCTCTTTGACTCAGGCCGGGTCTGGGCGGCTGTGACCATCCGGCACGAGGCGCCGCCGATGGTCGGCTTGCCGGATGGCCGCCGGATGCAATTCCCGGACGCCATCGAGACAGAGGAACAGGCGAACGCCCTCCTCGACCAGATCATCGATGCGTCGGTTGCACAGCCGGACGCGCCACGTCCGCAGACAACCTCGCGCAAGACAAGCCTCAGTCCGGAAGTGAACGCTGTCTGGTGAGATCGCGTCCCGCCGGAACCAATCCCGCGCGCAGCACTTGAAGAATTGATCTCCGGAGGAACGCATCATGTACCATCACGTCAAGCGACTCATGTACACCGTCCGCGTGGACGCGCCCGATCCCAGCTTCGGCAACATGCTGCTGGAACAGTTCGGCGGCGCCAACGGCGAGCTCGCCGCGGCGATGCAGTATTCCATCCAGGGCCTCAACTGCGATGATGCCGCCCGCAAGGACATGCTGATGGATATCGGCACGGAAGAGCTGAGCCATCTCGAAGTCGTGGGCACGCTCGCGCGCCTCCACCTCGCCCCCATGAAGAACATGCGCGATGCAGCCGAGGCCGACCCCCTGATCGCGATTGCAGGCGGCGGAGGCGTCAACCTCTACAACTCCATGGGCAGCGCCTGGACGGCGGACTACCTGAAGATCACCGGAGAACTCGACGTGGATCTCCGCAGCAACATTGCTGCCGAGGCGCGCGCCAAGATTGTCTATGAACGCCTGATCAATTTCTGTGACGACGCCGGAACGAAGGATGCCCTGCAGTTCCTCATGACGCGCGAGATCACCCACATGAAGGTTTTCGCCGCAGCACTCGAAAGCATGGAGAAGCCCGCCTTCTCCATCGGGCGCATCGCGCCCAGCGCCGGCGTGGTGAACCAGTACTTCAATGATTCCTCCGGCACGGGCGACATGGGCGAGATCGACACGCGCGGCCCCTGGAACGAAGGCGGCGACTGGGAATATGTGGAATCCCCTGCTCTCAAGTCGAACGGCAGCGGCAACGGAAGCGCCTCAAACGGCGCCGAGAAGGCAGCCGATGGCGAGGTGGCGGGCGACATCATCTTCGAGAACTCCATCCCCGCCAGCGCTGAAGCCATTCAGGAAACACTTGTTGAACATCTGCGTGACCTTCTCCACGCAGAAAAGCAGCTGGTCCGCGCCCTTCCGAAAATGGCCCGTGCCGCGCAGTCTCTGCAGTTGCGCGAGGCCTTCGAAATGCACCTTGCGGAAACGGAGGAGCAGGTCGAGCGGCTGAACGAGGTGCTGAACTTCCTCAATGCCGGAAATGCCCGCCTGAAGCCCTGCAAGGGGATGATGGGCCTGATCGAAGAGGGCGAGGAAATCATCGCCGACGGCAAGAAGAAGGATCCCTATCTTGCCGACCTGGAGCTGATCGCCGCCGCCCACAAGGTGGAGCACTATGAGATCGCGAGTTACATCACGGCACGCAATCTCGCCTTCCAGCTCCGCCTCCCGGAGGTGAGCCGGCTGTTGCAGATGTCACTGGCCGAAGAGCAGAACAGTGACATGCTGCTCGACCAGATCGGCAGGCCGCTGACCTCCGTTCTCGGCCGCCCCGCTGCAGTGGTTTAGGGGGCGCAGGCAGTCTCCCATGCGAGGCAGACGGGCGCGAACCCCCAAGGGGGAGGCAGGATTGAGCGTCGGCGGAGTTTTCGCTCTGCTGAAGGATAGCGCGTTCAAGTGGGTGGATGACGGCGCGTCCAGCATGGGCGCGGCCATCGCCTACTATACGATCTTTTCCATTGCGCCCTTGCTCATCATCATGCTGTCGGTGGCGGGCTTCGTCTTCGGCGCGGAGGCCGCCCAAAACCAGATCTACGCCGAAGCGCGCTCACTTGTGGGCGAGGACGGCGCGGTGGCGCTGCAAGGCCTTGTCCAGAGCGCCAGCCAGCCGGCCGAGGGCATCGTCGCCACGGTGATCGGCCTTGTCGTCATTCTTGTCGGGGCGACGGGAGTCTTCGCCGAACTGCAGGGCGCCATGGACCGCATCTGGAAAGTGCCGGCGCGTCGGCAGACGGGCGGGATCTGGGAGCTGCTGCGGCGACGGCTTCTCACCTTCGGCATCCTGCTGGCCATCGCCTTCCTGCTGCTGGTGTCGCTGGCCATCAGCGCCTTCATCGCCACCTTGCAGAATTTCGTCCTTGTCTCTTCCGGCGGGCTTGAGGTGTTCTGGCAGGCCGTCAACTTCGTGGTGAGCTTTCTGATCATCTCCGCCCTCTTTGCCGTCCTTTTCAAGCTGTTGCCGCAGGTCTCGGTGGCCTGGGGCGACGTGGTCATCGGCGCCGTCTTCACCGCCCTTCTCTTCAATGCCGGCAAGCTGCTGATCGGACTTTACATCGGCAAGACGGGTGTCAGCACCGGCTTCGGCGCTGCGGGCTCCCTCATCGTGCTCATTGTCTGGGTTTACTACTCGGCCCAGATCTATCTGCTGGGCGCTGAATTCACCTGGCTCTATGCGAACAGATACGGCTCGTGGAGACGGCGGCGGCCACCGGCCCAGTCCTCCTGAAGCTTCAACTGTTATTCCAGTCCCTTCTCCATCAGGAATCCTCGAACCCCAACAGGCAATTGGGGCCATGAATAAATATTCCTTGAATGGGAGTGCCATTCGGCCAAGAGTGGCAGGGTTGCCAACTGAGTATCACGAGCGTTGGCGGTAAGAGAGACATGGTTCGCGCTCCCGCTCGATGTTTTCGACGTGAGGGCGATCATGAAGCTTCTAGATGATCGTATCCATGACTATGTGCTGCAGCTGGCCGTAACCGGCGGCGTGGTCGACGTCTACGCCGCCCTGCGGCAATTCACCGAGGACGGCACCCAGGCTCATCCGGACTGCGTGCTGAAAAAGATCCACGACGCGATCGTCACGCTGAACGCCAACGCCATGTGGATCCCCCCTGACCCGCCGGCGCAGGCCCTGCTGACATCACTCCGACGCATGCAATCTGCGGAGCTGCGAGAGCGGGCCTATACCTTCCCCACCACCATCTCGTGGTACATTCACTGAAACCGGGCGGGTCAGCAGGTTTCCCGCCGGGAACCATCACTCCGGAAGCTTTGCCTTGCGGAAGCCGTCGACGAAGTGATCGCGCACACCCTTGTCGCGCAAGGGCTGGGAATTGACCCAGTGGCGGATGGTGAAATGCGGGTGCGTAATGAGGAACAGCTCTGATTCGCGCTGTGCTTCATCGAGGAGGCCCAGCTGCGCCAGGCTTGCGGCCAGGAACTTTCGCGAATTGGTGCGATAGGTTTCTTCCCGGCGCAGCGTTTCAATGGCCGCGACATAGTCCTTGGCTGCATACTGCGCCTGCCCGAGATGATCGTAATACCAGACCGCCGGATAGGGATTGAGCCGGAAGGCCTTCTCGATCTGCTCCACGCCCTCGGCGATCCGTCCGCCCAGAACCGACATGTCCGAAAGTGCGGCCCATGTATCGGCATGGTTGGCGTCCTGCTCCAGCGCCGCAGAGAACTGGACATCCGATTCCTGCCACCGCCGCTCGTAGGCGAGAATGGTGCCGAAAAAATACCGGCAGCCCGCATCATTCGGATCGAGCGCCACGGCCGTCTCGGCAAGGTCGACAGCCTGCGCCCTGTTGGGAACTTCCGGCTCGCCGAAATGCGTCCACGCCAGCCAGCGGTTGTAGGCCAGCAAGCCATGCGCCTCGGCATAGGTCGGGTCCAGCTCGGTCGCCCGCTTCAGCATCAGGTAGGCCTCCCGCGCCGTTTGTGGAGTCTCCTCTGTCAGCACCCTGGCACGTGCGCAAAGATCATGGGCTTCCATGCTGCGCGGCCTCTTGCGCGGAACAGCCGTAGTCAGGCGGGCCGCAAGCGCTCCGACGATCGCATCCGTCACCTCGTCCTGAACCGCAAAGATGCTCTCCACATCCCGGTCGAAGCGTTCAGCCCAGACATGGCGCCCGTTCTGGGCATCGATGAGCTGCGCGTTGATGCGCACACGGCCGGCCATGCGCCGCGCACTGCCTTCGAGCACATAGCGCACGCCCAGCTCCTGCGAGATCCGGCGCACGTCCATCGCCTTTCCCTTGTAGGCGAACACCGAGTGGCGGGCGATGACGAAGAGCCCCGCGTTCCGCGACAGATCGGTGATCAGGTCTTCAGTCAACCCATCGGCAAACAACTCATCTTCCGCCTCACTGCTCATGTTGGTGAAGGGCAGAACGGCAATCGAGGGCTTGCTGGGCAAAGGCAACGGGGCAACTGCGGGGTGGGCACGGCCCGGACCAACAGACGACGCTTCGCTGGCCTGCGCCCGGGCCCTGCGCCACGCATCGTGCAGCGAAGCAGCGTCCAGGCCATCTGCTGCAAAAAGCTGGGCTGCAGCGGCGAGGTGCTCCTCGCCCTCCCGGATCAGGTTGCGCTGCGCGAGCCTTTCGAAAAGCCGCTCGTGCACGTGGAGATCAAACGGCGCGAGTTCGAGCCACTTGTCGAGATAGGGCTGGGCATCAGGCCCCGGGTCGCTCTCGACCAGCTGTTCCAGCAAGGCTGCATGCCAGCCGCGAAATTGCCGCCGCTGTGTCGCAAGCCACGTATCGAAGGCAGGCGTGCGGTCAAGCTCAAGGCCCGCCAGAAAGTCGCCCGCGTACATGGCCTCAAGATCATGCAGCCGCTCCGCCGGGATTGTCCTGAAGCCCCGCCGTGCTGCCTCCGCGACGTCGACCGCATCGACGAGACAGCCACTCATGTCGAGACGGACCATATCCCCAGCCGTTTCCACCCGCGAACGGCCGGTTGACTTGAGAACGCTCCTCACCTTGCTTAGGCACCAGCGCAGCTCGCCCCGCGGATCGTTGGGTGCATCCCACAGCATCTCGCACAGGTGACTGCGGGTCACCGCACCCGGGGCAACGGCAAGATAGGCGAAGAGTGCGCGCACCTTTCGCGACGCTGCCAGTTCCACCGGCGCGCCGTCGCTGCTGACCGCGAGGGGGCCAAGCAGACGGACATTGAGGACCGGACCTTCGGCCAACGCGTACAACTCCTCCCAATTCCACGTGCGTTTCCATGGCCGTTCCCACGCCCGCTCCCACGTGTCTCCGCCATATCCCCCAACACCGACGGTTTACATCAACTCGTCCTCCAGCGCCACGTTGGAGAATGAGCGTCAGGACGTTTGAGATGTGAGCCAGGACACAAAATATTTCGAAGGAACAATGATATGACTAGCACGACGCAGATCGGCCGGTCCGGCTTCGGCTGGATGTGGCAGATCACCAACTTCTACCGGGTCCGGCGGGATCAGCGGATTCTGAGCCGGTTCGATGATCACCTGCTGAAGGATATCGGCCTGCACAGAAGCGAGATCGCCTCGGCGGTCCGCCATGGCATTCCGCCGCGCGGCAGGGACTGACACCGCATACGCCCGGCTCACGCCCCCCGATGCCAGGCGTTGGATCTCCACTGACGTGCCCGCCACGACAGTGGGGATCCCAACTCGTCACACGTGAACACCAGCAATCCACAGCCGTCAGGCCACAGGCCTGCCGGACGGATACGGCCGCATCGGTGGGTGCGGTCACACATCAACGCATGAACCAAGGATCAAGACCATGACTGCAACAAAGACGACACACCCGGCAAAGACGGTTGACAATGGTGTCAACGTCACGGCGCTGCTCGGCGCACGGGAAGCCCTCGCCAATGCCCCGCAGGCGGCCCAGTTCAAATGGCGGGCGAGCTGCGAGTGGCTGAACGGCACGCACAGCCGTTCGGCAATCGGGACCTTCTACGGCCTCGGCTCGGAACAGCAACGCGGCAAGACCTTCGCAATCGAGGCCGACCATCCGCAGGTGTTTGCCTCCGAGGACAATGCACCGACACCGGTTGAACTGGTGCTGTCCGGCCTCGCCAGCTGCCTCACCGCGGGCATCGCCGCCGTGGCCCAGCATCGCGGCATCCAGATCCATTCGATCAAGGCATCGCTTGAAGCCGACATGGATCTCTATGGTATTCTCGGCATCGATGCAGACGTTCGCAATGGCTTCGGCGCCGTTCGCGTCAACTTCGACATCAAGGCGGACGCCAGCGAGGCCGATATCAAGGCGCTGGTTGCCCAGTCGCAGAAGCGCTCTGCGGTCTTCGACATCGTGACCAACCCGACGGCGGTCTTCGTCACCGTCAACGGGCCGTAACGCGGCTACCGGAGCAGGTCATGAGGCTGACAACCGCCATCATCATTGGTGCAGGCCAATCAGGCCTTGCCATGAGCTGGTATCTCACGCGGTACGGGATCGACCATGTCATTCTCGAGCGCGGTGAGGTCGCCAATTCCTGGCGCACCGAACGGTGGGACTCGCTTCGGCTTCTCACGCCCAACTGGCAGAGCCGACTCCCCGGCCATGCCTATGCGGGCGAAGATCCGGACGGCTTCATGACCATGCCCCAGACTGCGGCCTACCTGGATCGCTACGCGCAGCTTTCGCGTGCACCTGTGCAAACGCGCACACGTGTGCAGCGCGTGTGCCGAACCCAGAACGGCTATGAGATTGCAACCGATCGTGGACCTTGGCGGTGCCGGGCCCTTGTGCTGGCGGGCGGCGCATTCGGCATTCCCACGGTCCCGGCGCTCAGCGCCGAACTGCCGGCAGGCCTGCTCGGCCTCACACCTGTCCAATACAAGAGCCCCGATCACCTGCCAGCCGGAGGCGTGCTGGTGGTCGGTGCGTCGGCGAGTGGCGTCCAGATCGCCCGCGAGGTTCAGGCGTCAGGGCGCCGCACCGTTCTCGCGGTCGGCGAACACGTGCGCATGCCACGGACCTATCGCGGCCGTGACATCCAGTACTGGATGGATGCCACCGGCGCCATGGACCTCCGCTTCGACGAGATCGAGGACATTGCCCGGGCCCGCCGGCTGCCGTCACCGCAACTCATCGGCACCTTTGGACGCGAAACCATTGACCTCAGCAGTTTGAGCGCGATGGGCGTGGAACGCGTTGGCCGTCTCGTGGGCCTGCGCAGCGGCAAGGCGCAGTTCTCTGGTTCGCTCGCGAATTGCTGTGCATTGGCAGATCTCAAGCTCAACCGTCTTTTGACGGGAATCGATGAATGGATTGAGTCACGCGGCCTCAATGAGGCATGCGATCCTCCTCATCGGCCAGAGCCGACGGCCCTTCCGCTGAAGCCGCGGCTGGACATGGATCTCCGTGCCGAAGGGATCGCGACGGTGATCTGGGCAACCGGCTACCGGCCCGACTATTCCTGGCTCGACGTTCCGGTGTTCGATCAGAAAGGCAACCTCCGGCACGAGGGCGGTGTCGTCGCTGCGCCGGACATGTACGTCCTCGGTCTGCCGTTCATGCGGCGGCGCAAGTCATCCTTCATCGATGGCGCAGGTGCTGATGCCCATGACCTCTCGGCGCACCTTCGGCAGTGTCTCGATCGCGCCGCCTGATGCGGCAAAGGGGCAAGCCCTCGGACTAGTTCGGGATTCGCGTCAGGCGCGGCCGCCAGATGCCGAAGGCGACATTGAACACCGCAATCGCGATCAGGATGGCGATGGTGTTCCGTTCGGATGAAAACGAATGGGCGAGGGTAGAAGGGTCCGCCTTCGCGGCAAGGGCTGCAGACGCCCTTTCGGCCTCCTGCTGCAGCGGACCGAGCACGCCCATGAAGCCGCTCTCGAACATCAGGATTCCGCTCACGGCCTTGACCCACGCCCAGCCCGCGTTGTGATAGGCCGGCGTTGCGGCGATAGCGAGGAGACCGGAGATCAGCGTCAAACCGAGCGACGGCAGGAAGACCCAGGTTCCGATGAGGCTCATCGTTTCGCGGAACGACGCATAGGCGGCAAGCGATGGTGCGGGCGGAACGACAATCAGCAGCACCAGCAGCGAGGCGATCGACCCCAGCAGTCCGGTCGCACCCATCGTGTGCAGGAATTTGAGAAAACGTCTCACTGCGACCCTCCATGCCGGGCGAGACATTCGACTCATCAGTCCAAAAGGACAAGGCCCACCGCCTCGGAAAAGGCAGCAGGCCTTGGGTTTGGTTGCGGGAGCCAGATTTGAACTGACGACCTTCAGGTTATGAGGGAGCTTACCCTACCTACGGTTGTCGACGCCAAGCTACGTCACATTGCTCTAAGTCATTGTTTTTGAATTATCATTTGACACCACTTTGACTCCCACCTACGCTGATCAGCGCATAAGTTTCGCTACCAACTGCTTCCAGTTTGCTTCCAGAAACTTGCGCGTGTGCTCATTCGTTCGGGTTTCATTCCATGGTGCATCTGACCAAACGCAACATCGATGCGCTCGTCCCTCAGGCGAAGGACGTGCTCTATTTCGATGACACGCTGAAGGGCTTTGCCGTGCGCGTTCTACCCAGCGGGCAGAAGACCTATCTCGTGCAATACCGGGCCGGCGGGCGGACGCGTCGCGTCAAAGTGGGCCGTCATGGCACCCTTACCGTCGACGAGGCTCGCAAGAGAGCACAAGAGATTATCGGCGAGGTCGCAAAGGGCGAGAACCCCGCCGCCGATATCGAAACACACCGCAGGGCACCCACGTTGAAGGATGTCTGCGCGCGCTTCCTGACAGAGCATGTGGCCGTCCGATGCAAGCCGACCACGCAGAGGGAGTATCGCCGGGCCATCGAGCTCTTCATCCTCCCTGCCCTTGGCACCCATAAAGTCGTCGATATCACCCGCGCCGACATCGCAGAACTGCATCACCGCCACCGTGAGCACCCTTACCAGGCAAACCGCACCCTGGGCGTCCTGTCAAAACTGTTCAACCTCCTCGAGGTTTGGGGATTGCGACCGGATGGATCCAACCCGTGCCGGCACGTGCCAAAGTACCCAGAGCGACGCCGAGAGACCTTTCTCACCATCCCAGAGCTTCAGCGCCTCAACACTGTTCTCGAACAATGTCTCCGAGACGGCTCAGAATCGATCTACGTGGTGGGCGCCATCCGGTTGCTGATTTTGACCGGTTGTCGTCTTTCCGAGATCCAGACGGCCAAATGGACCTTTGTTCAGGGGCGCACGCTTTGCCTGCCTGACTCCAAAACCGGTCCGCGGCGCATTGCGCTCTCGGGCCAGGCTCTGACCATTCTCAGCCACATTCCCTCCATTCCAGGGAATGACTACATCATCGCCGGCGACGTCGAGGGGCAACACCTCACCGATCTCCAACGTCCATGGCGACGCATCCGGCTTAAAGCTGGACTGCCATCGCTCCGCATTCACGACCTTAGGCACAGCTTTGCCTCTAGTGCCCTGCAACAGGGCATTGAGCTTCATATGGTCAAAGAGCTCCTCGGCCACTCCCAAATCCAAACGACCATGCGCTACGCCCACGTCGCGGATGAAGGACGGATCAACGCCGTCGACCGTCTGGGGAACGCCATGCAACTCGCATCAGAGCCAGTCCAAAAACTCGTCACGATTGACGCAGGCGCTAAGACAGCTCGGGCGTTTGCGAAAGGAAACGCGCCATGATCCGCGATGTCCTGGCGTTAATTGGTGAGAGCTACAGCACAGCAAGTCAACAGCCTTTCGCCGGCAATGCGGTTGCGCAGCTGATCCGCGGTGACGCAGCCAAAGAGATTGAGGCCTCACTTGGGAATAGCCATTTCCTCGTGGAGGGAAGTCCCGGCCAAGGCAATTGGGCAGACGTCCCCTGGATCGCAGTCTTTGACCCGACCGTCACGACCTCCGCCACGCGCGGTTTCTACGTCGTCTACCTCTTTGCCAGCGATATGAGCGCCGTCTATTTGACCCTCAATCAGGGGACAACGGCCGTCCGGGAAGAGTTCAAAGGGCAAACCCATGATGAGCTCCGGCGCCTGGCAGAACTCATGCGGGCACGCCTCCCCGAGGCGAAGGGGCGATTTTCGGCAGAGCCGATCGATCTGAAGGGGCGCACGCGCCTTGCGCAGGACTATGAGCCCGCAACCGCGCTTTCGGTGTGCTATCCCCTACCCGACCTTCCATCGGAAGAGCAGCTCGTCTCGGATCTTCAAGAAATGGTCCGGCTTTATTCCCGATTAATTGCACGAGGAGGCCGCGAGAATTTTGAGGATTTAACGGGCACGGAAGCCGCGGCAACCGAAGGCGACACGATCGAGGAACGCCGCCGTTATCGCCAACACCGGAAAATCGAACGCGCCGGAAATGCCGCGAAATTGGCAAAGAAAGCGCATGGCCACGTTTGCCAGGCCTGCGGAATTGATTTTGGCAAGATTTATGGAGAGGCCGGTCAGAATTATATTGAGGCCCATCATTTATTGCCACTCTCGGAATTGCCCGAGGATATTCCGGTGTCACTCGACCCAAAAAAGGATTTCGCGGTGCTATGCGCAAATTGCCACCGCATGATCCATCGAAAAAATGGGCCGAAAACAATTGCCGAATTGCGTGAAATTCGGGGCGTCCGGGAAATGCGCCGATTATTCGCAACCCTTGATCTCGAGCTCTTGCAAGAATGAAAAAGCCGAGTGTGCCGACAGACGCAGAAAAGGTCGAGAAATCTTAAAAAGCTTTATCGCGATGAGATCAAATTAGCTGGTAGCGATTTTGACAGCATTTTCCCGGAGGCAAAGATCCGGGAAATCATGGAAATCCCAAAAATCCAGAAAATCAGCTACGACGATTTCGAAAAGGCACTTCTCGAAATATGCTCGACGTATCTGCACGCAAAAAATTCAAGGCAGTCACTTGCAACCACAATTGTTGATGCGCCAGCATTCAGTAAAATAGCGGGATCATTGAGCAGCGCGGTTGGCGAAATCAACAATCTTAAGGTCGAGCAAATTAAACGTCTCTATTCGGAGTATCGCTTTTGGGCAGGTTCAAAGAATTTACAAATTGAGTATGAGGGCATCATTGGCATAGATCGAGGTGAGGCCGAACAGGTCGTTTCTAAGAGAGCTGTCACCTTTCGATCCGCACTTAGAGCCATAAAGACAGTTCAACGAGCTTCAGCCCAACTTGCATGGGCTGGCACGGCTGATTTCTCAGATGATATGCCGCTTAAGCCTGGGCATCGGCCGAAAAATGACCATCTGCACAGTCTGATCGACAAGGTCCAAAAGCTCTGGACGAAAGCTAGTGGCACAGAGTTTACGCGAAACTTTCATCGCGACCCAAAAACCGAAAAACTGGAAGCGTTGACTCCGGCCTCAATGTTTGCGTTGAGGATTGCTCAGGCAATTGATCCCGAGCTGGAGCCGAAGCACATCAATTCAGCGATGAAGACAACTTCGCAAGCCAGGCTGAACAAGTAAGCTCTGGAAAAAAGCCATGCTGACCTCATCTCTATTTTCCTACGACTTCATTTGAGAGACCGTCGATAGCGGCGCAAAGGAAGATCCATCGCAGTGAAGCGAGGATCTGATGAAAAAGCACCAGGAATATACGTTGAGCAGTCTGTCTCATCGACTGCTCAACGAAGCAGAGGCCGCCGAACTGCTCGGAATGAGCACCCGCGCGCTTCAAAACTGGAGATGCCGTGGAGGCGGACCTAACTATGTCCGTTTATCAGCACGATGCATTCGATATCACCCCGGCGATCTGGCCGCGTGGATCTATTCCAAGAAGCGAGGAAGTAGTTCAGAGCCATGAATTTTGGTCAGGAAGGGCTGACCGCACTTCCTGACATTTTGTGGGCACGGCCGGCGGTTCAATCCGCCGGCCTGCTTTCCAACGTGCCCACAAAATAGAAGCGGTCCCAGCGCGGAGCGCGCAATCCAACCACCAACTTAAAGGAACGAAAAAATGGCAAAGATTGGATCATTGAAAGAGACGAAACCCGGGCAGCTATATGAGGGGGAAGTCAATACCCTACAGCTGAGCGTACGATTTGAAGTTCGAAAACTGCTCCTCAGCTCAGATAACCCGAATGCGCCAACTCATGCAATCGTCGCCTGGAACAACGATGGTATTGAGGTGCCTATCGGCAGCGCTTGGATGAAGACTATGAACAAGCCAGGCCGAGAGGGAACGGCCTTCATGTCGATGACCTTCTCCGATCCGTCCTTTGCGAAACCTCTGAATGTTGCCGCGTTCAAGACAGCCGAAGGCAACTCTTGGGACGTCGTATTCCGACACCGCCAGGACAAAGCCGCCTAGTCGTCAACTACCAGGGCGGGGTCCTTGTAACACCCCGCCCTAGAATTACAGGATTTCCGCATATGAGACCCGAACGCCTCCTGCACCGCGGCTTTGACCGCCTGGAAATCGCATACAAGGCCGCGCTTGCACCGGCAGATATCGATATACTTGAAGCTGCACTTGCCGAGGCAAAGGCGCGCTTTCAGCCAGTTCTAGTCGAGCTGGGGCCGGGCAAGGTACCCATGCATATTGCAGAGGCTGGTCTGAAGGGCGGATATGCGTTTCGGGGTGATACCGGTCCCGAGGGCGAGTTATGGGCCTTCAAGAGGGGCCTATCACGAAACGAATGGAATGTTCGCGTGGCGGTAAAATCGCTAACCCTTGCCACGCTCGGTCTCGGCGGCGTTCGGAATCGTTTGGCAGAGATGCATGAGCGCTTGGGGCTCGGCTCGCCGGAGGAGAGCATTGGGCGGGTGGACTACGCAATTGACTACCTCATGCCGGCCGAATTCGTTCTGAACCCTGGGCACTTCGTTTCCCATTCCAAGACGACCAAACGCGAACACGCATGCGTCCAACAGCAACCTGCTGGCTTGCCGTTACAACAGATGATTTCGCACTGGGCCGGCCGTGTTGTCCAAAGCATAACTCTCGGCAAGATGCCCGGACAGCAAGTGATTGTTTACAACAAACGACATGAGGTTCTTCAACATCAAAAGCCAGAGTGGTTTCAAATCTGGGGTGTCGATGGGAGCGATCAGGATCTTCCAATTTGGCGTGTAGAAATGCGTGCGGGTAAAAAGTACCTAAAGGATTGGAACGTGAAAACATTCAGCGACCTCGAGGATCGCGTCGGCGAAGTTCTCGGCCATACACTGGCCGCATACAGGCACGTAGTGCCCAATGAACTCGAGAAAAATATCAGCAGGTGGCCGAACAGCAAGCTCTGGAAGCAAATAGCTAGAGACTTATCGGATGGGCTTCGGGAGAACTTCGACGGCTCCGCTCGCGGTCGCATCGTAACTGGGCGTCGTGAACGGATTCACAACCAGTATCGCCAACTGATTTTTGGAGCATTGCCCGGCCTGTTGGTTTCCGCGGGTTTGTCAGTCGAACAGGCGTTCAGCTTGAAGGGTGACTTTCTCAGAAAACTGGCACGAGAGGCGGACGGATGGAAAGGCGAGCAATTCCGAAAAAAGCTCATGAATGCGAAGAAAAGAATGCGCTTCATCCGTTGAAATAACAAATAAAACAATAGATTAAGAAGAACGGACGTAAACGGGAGAGGTAACCAGGCACCTCACTTCACGACTCGATCCGGGAAAGCTTTGTCAGTGACAACGCACTATTGCACTGGTATCTAGTCGGACTAAGGGGCGCTGGGCTGGGCATTCGCATGTATACGTGGATCGATATAGCGATTCCTCAAGACTATACAAAATTGATCACACTTATTGGCAGCGAGTATGATCTGGCATCCGTGGTCCCACGCCTACAAGCCGACATCTCTCCAGCGGTGAAGGGCATTCTTATCGAGTTCGACTATGTCGATAAGGATTACCGCAGCACATACTACAACTTCTATGCAAAGAAAGGCCGAACTTACGCCCAAGAGTGCGTCAGGCTCCACTTCTTTGATGACACAATTTCTTTTGATGAGCCACGCCTAGAGTTAGTGTCCTCGGACAAGTTTGCTGTCGGAATTCAAGATCACTATTTTGGCTTCATTGTATTGAGACCTACACTGCTCGGCACCATTGGTCGATCGGTGTTGTCGCCAAACATTCGAATGGGGGCGACAGGTTCAACCATTCAATCTACACACCACGTTCACCTCTTAGGACACCGGCTTCAGCTGTCCGGATTCCCATCTATGGACCAGCATACCGACATCTCGGTGTGCGCCCATGTGGCATGCTGGTCCATCCTGCGACACTACAGCGAACGCTATCCGCAGCATCGCGAATTGCTGATGCATGATGTGACGATTCTTGCACATCAATTCAATCCCGGGGGCTTAGTGCCGGCCAATGGACTCGACGTAAATGAAGCGGAGAGAGTTTTTCAGCAAGCTAATACATTTCCACTAATCGTTACAAAAACAAGCGACAATCAGGAATCTTTCTACCGGCAGATGATTGCTTACCTGGAGTCCTGCTTTCCTCTTTTTGTGGCCATGTATGGAGACGGATCTAAGCCGGGACATGCTGTCGCGGTAATCGGGCATGCTTGGGGCAATTCAGCTTCGGTTCCTTCAGGAGCCGATGATGCTACAGCTTGGCATCAGATGAAAAGTGTAGTTGTCGTCGACGACAATCATCTACCATACAAATTGGTGCCAGTACTTCCAGATGGCGTCTCTGACTATACGGCAGAGGATTTTGACAGTTTTATTGTTCCGCTTCCGGAGAAGATCTTCTATCCCGCCGAGGCAGTGGACCAACAATATGTAACGCTCGCCAAAACTTTGTCTAGCTTCATGCATATCCCCCAGTCGGGAGATCTGATCGTTCGGTACTTTGTTACCACCCTTTCTAAGCTCAGAAGTTTTGCACGGGATCAAGAAACGAACTTGGGTTCAATTCTAACTAACTCGATAATGCAGTTGGACGCAGCACAGTTTGTTTGGATCGTCGAGTTCGCATCTTGTGCCCAGTGGGATGCAGGACATATTGCCGCCCGCGCGGTGTTGGACGCTACGGCAAGCCCGTACGACACCAATCCAGTTTGGTTCGCACACGGCAGCGATACTGGTATTTTCTTTGATCGAGACAAGGTGCCAAGTGAGGGTCTCGTCGTTGATCTGAAGCGCACCTCTGCCCCTTTGGGGCGCATGGAACAAAACCTCAAGCCGATCGTTTCCAAAAGTTGACCTCTAAAATATGGACTATAACGCATGAAAGAGTCACTCCGAAAGTATCTCGTTAGCGCACAAGCGACGGAAGCTGATAGAACCGTGATAGCCGCTTACGAGAACGAAATGGCAAATCTAGTAATTCCTGAGATTTCAACAGCGCTAAAGGAGCGGCAACGTTTGGCGGCTGAGGCTCGTCAATGGCCGGGCACAAAATCCCCTTCGCAGCGCTAGTTCGTTAAGGAACAGGACATCACACTTTGGTTTGGACCCAGCTCTAAGGTTAGTGCGATCACAAACACTTCGTTCTTAGCGCGAAAGACGAAGTTCAGTCGACTTTTAGCTCAACCGCTAGCAAGGACTACATGACGGCCGAGATTGCCATCCTCAACCGATCAGCGTTGGCTTTGGCTGCCGACAGTGCGGTCACGATTAGGATGGGCAACAAGGTTAAGATTTACGATTCCGCCGAAAAGCTATTTGAGCTTTCGCGTGTTCGACCAATTGCGCTTATGATTTACAACAACGTAGAATTTGTTGGTGTCCCGTTAGATGTCGCAATAAGAAAATTCCGGTCAGAGAGTGACAGAAACTGGCAAACGATTGATCACATTCCGACAGAGTTTCAGATCTACTTAGAGCAATTCTCGCACTCAGATCAGGATGAATTGGATTTCTTGAGGGGTGTTCTCTCCGGGACACTTGCGTCAATCAACACAAAGCTCACGGCTCTTCTAAGGGCCCAGTTTCGTAAATCTTCAGTTGGGAGCGGCAGGTTGCCGAAAGGCCTGGATGCGAAGAAGGAACTGAAGACAATCATCTTGCGAGAAACCGCTGACCTGGAGTCAAATCCTCTAACTGGATATCTGTCGGACAAATCTCAGAACGATTTCGATGGGAAGTTTGGGAATGTCGTCCGCGAAATGTCCGCTAGAGCGTTTCCACTGGTCGAACCGGATGATGAGATTTTCGGACTTCTCAATGTTTATGTGTTCGCCTTGTTGAAAAGCAATCGTCGAACCGACTTGTTTACTGGCTTGGTTTTTGGTGGTTTTGGAGCAAAAGATCTTTTTCCGACAATGG
Source organism: Aestuariivirga sp. (assembly GCF_047600585.1). Lineage (GTDB taxonomy): Bacteria > Pseudomonadota > Alphaproteobacteria > Rhizobiales > Aestuariivirgaceae > Aestuariivirga. The sequence continues at coordinate 3,922,944 of NZ_JASGKP010000001.1, read as the reverse complement.
TCACGGTGGATATCGACGGCGTGTTCTTTGGAAAGCTGAGAGCGCTATCGAGGGACGTTATTGACATTGACAGAAGAGGACCGAGAGCGGCCATTGTGCCCTTCGCTCAACAGGAAATGGCCGAGCGGTTTATTGACGGCCTAGATTCTCAGCTTGAGAACAATCTTTCGATATATGTTGATGGAGTTGTCGACTCCATCCTGAACAGGCGTCCGCGTAGTTTTAGCAAGGCGGAGCGTGATTCAATTAAGCAAGAGGTTTCGGCAAACTTCGTAAAAGTGATTGAGCAATTGAAGCAGAAATCAAGAAGCAGCGTTCTTGATATCGTGTACTCCATGTCAAAAAAGGAACTTGCCGAAATGGCGCATGCGCTTGTTGAGTTAACGTCCAAAAAGCGTCGTTTCTCCTCTGACCAGGAAACAGTTGGTGGCCCTATTGATGTTGCAATCGTTACACGCAACGAGGGGTTGATCTGGATTCAACGCAAGCACTATTTTGATCCAGCCTTAAACTTGAGCTTTCAAACAAGAATGGCCGCTAGGAGAGATGGAGGATTAAATGGAAAGTGAGATGAATAGGTCCCGACCTCAGAAGCGGAGCTCAAAACCTCATGTTTTCAGCTCTCCACTGTCCACAGAGGATTGGAGCCTGGTCTCCGGGACAGAAATTGTAGCCACTGCGATAAGAGCGCTCGACCAAAATCTTTCTCTAGCGCTTCGAAAACACAAGACAAAGGGCTCGAATGCGGTGGAAGTGTGAAAGAATGCCGATAGCCGTCAAGTCACGCTGGCTGATGGCTCCGCCCCGCCGGGCACATGACCGTCGGAGACACTAAGCGCCTCTCGGAATGAAATCTCATTCTAGGTCAGTAGTTGATCAGTGTACGCGCTCGAGATCCGTAAAATCAATTGGATCTAAATCTTTCGTAAGCCGCGCGAATAATTGCTTCAAGTGCGTCCGCTCCCTTGGAGTTCAGATTGGGGTCTTGGCGAAGCAATCTGCCTACAACTGCAAGGGGCTCTGCCGATTTGTGGTTTCCCGAGACGAAGTCACTGGGATTTAGGCCGGCCCATGCGCTCAGACTTGCGAGGCTTCCAGCATCCGGCTGCCTTCCACTCGCCATCCGCGAAAGAGTTGTCTGACTGACCCCCGTTTCACTCGCGACATCTTTCCAGCTTAAGTTGCGGACGGAAACCGTTGTACTCAGCGCCCTATAAAAGCCCATTGAATCAAAGCTATTCTTCTTGATCACTACCACCTCCACGAAAATTCACCGGCAGTTGCTATTTAGCAATTGACATCCGAGTTGGCAAGCCTATATGAGGGGAATTGCTATAAAGCAATTTTACATCAAAGGAGCAACAGACTTGGAGAAGAACGAACTTCGCCCCGAAACTGAAGGTAAACCCATCGTTGTTGAGGTGAATGGGCGCGACGTCTTGGTTGCGCTGAAGCGTGCAACCGGCCTCCAGATTAAAGAAGCCGCCATTGCACAGGGAGTGAACATTCAGATCAATTTTGTCCTGCAACAGGAGCTTCCAAACGGAGCGAGCGCCATCATCGGAGACACCGATATGGTGCATATCCACGCCCATCTGAAGTTCACAGCGATCGCTCCCGACGACAACTCATAAAGGAAAACGAGAATGAAGAGCGAGGTTGGACTGGCCATCGAAGAGCTCAAGAGACACTTTTCATCTTCAGTCGTCGATTTTCAAGATGATGGAAGTGGTGGGGCTTTTGTAGTTATCGAAAGTGTTGACCTCGGTGAGCGCTACAAGCCACGCAAGACTTGGCTTGGCGCTCACATCCCCCCTCTCTATCCCTATGCGGACATCTACCCAGTGTTCATGGGCGCAGACGTCCGTCGGGCGGACGGCGCAGAATTCTCCGCGCCGGTCACTTGCGGAGCAAGTTTCAGAGGAAGGCCCGCAATTCAGATTTCTCGACGCAACAATCTGGCGGGTCAAACTCTGCAAACCGCAGTTGGAAAGCTGCTCAAGATTCTCAAATTTTTGGAAACGCTGCCATGACGAAGAAGGTCAACGTATCAATAACAGAGAGTGACTACGGCTCACTAATGCGTCATCTTTTCTCCGGTGATCAAGATGAACATGGCGCGATACTCAAGGCTCAACTGGTCGAAACAGAAGGGTTTTCAAGACTGCTGGTACGCGAGATAATTCCCGCGATTGATGGTATCGATTATATAGAAGGTGAAATTGGTCACAGAGCTCTATCTCCAAAATTCATCCACAAACACATCATAGAATGTAGAAACGAACGACTTGTCTATGTTGCTGTTCACAACCATTACTCAGACGAACATGTGAACTTTAGCAAGGTGGACTTCGACTCACACGAACGAGGTTACCCAGCTCTCCTTGATATCGCCAAGGGTGTACCCGTTGGAGCGCTCGTGCTCGGCAAAAGATCTGCCGAAGCTGATATCTGGTTTCCAGATGGCAGCCGCGCGACCCTCAACGAACTTAGGGTTATTGGCTCGACCATTTCTCGACGTTGGCCTTCTCCGCCTGATTTACTAGAAACAACTAGCCAATTTGATCGCCAAATCAGAATGTTCGGCGATATCGGGCAATCGATTCTAAAAATGAGCAGAATTGGAATCGTGGGTCTGGGCGGAATCGGATCACTTATTGCGGAATACACCTCGAGACTGGGAGTAGGAAGATTTGTCCTGGTTGATCCCGATCGCGTTGAGGACACCAATCTCTCACGAGTAGTTGGCGCATATCAAGAAGACGTTCAAAAGAATCTGCTCAAGATCGAGATAGCAGGACGACAAATTCGCCAGTTCAACCCTACAGCGGACGTAAAACTGGTTGGAATGGATGTAGCACTCGGTGAAGCGGCCGAGGCCCTATTGGCTTGCGACTACATATTCCTCGCCGCAGACTCAATGCGTGCACGTCTTGTCGTAAATGCGATTGTTCACCAGTATCTCATACCAGCAGTTCAGGTTGGAGCAAAAATTCGAATGAACAAATTGGGAGTTGTTGAAGATGCGATGAGTGCCATTCGCACTCTACGTCCCGGGATCACATGCCTTTGGTGCAATCAGCTCATTGACCCTTCACAGCTTGCTATTGAATCAAAGACCGACGATGAAAGGGCGGCGCAGGCCTATGGTACCCATCAGCCAAATCCGAGTGTGATTACGATGAATTCGGTTGCAGCGGCGCACTCTACCAATGACTTTCTGTTCGACTTTCTCGACCTACGAACCGAAGATGAAAGGAATTCCTTTCAGCATTTTCACTATACTCTGAGAAAGTTCAGCAATGTTACGCCCCGTATCGATCTTCATTGCAGTGAGTGCAGTAGGCCTAGCGGCAGGTTCGCCAAGGGAAGCGCGATGCCATTGCCCGTCTTGGAGGAGTGAGTAGCTAAGGAGTACGGAACGCGCCTCGACAGGCTGCAATACTGTTGGAGCAACCAGGCAATCTTGATCGGGTCGATCAACCGTTAACTGCTTCCAGTATGCTTCCAAAAATCTCCCGTGGTAACGAACCAAAAAACAACCCCGCTCAACTCTCTGAGTTGGCGGGGTTATTGGTTGCGGGAGCCAGATTTGAACTGACGACCTTCAGGTTATGAGCCTGACGAGCTACCGGGCTGCTCCATCCCGCGTCAAAAAGCGCCTTGCGCTGAGGGGTATCTATGCGGCCAGACACAGCAAAGCAACCCCCTGATGACACTATTTTTTGCAGGTTTGAGCCGCTTCCGCACAGCCCTGTAACCACTTGTTCATACAAAACTTTGTTTTGGAAACGGTTTCGAAACCAGGCGCGCCTAGTCTCAGTCTCACGACACGCGTAACCCTGAGCGGGGAAGTGTCCGGGAAGGATCCGGGATTAGGTATTGCGTACCTGGGTCGCCAGTTTGTGATGGGGAGCATCCGGAAACGGAAGCTCCCCATTTGTCTTTCCGAGGGCCCTCACCACTCCGCCGGGGGCGGCGGCACGGTTCCGTTGTGGGCGCCATGCACCTGCTGGTCGAAATCGATGATCGAACCGGTCATCAGCCCTGATTCCTCCGAACAGAGATAGGCGCAGGCCCGCGCCACCTCTTCCGGCTTCAGCAGCCGCCCAAACGGGCGTCCGGCCTCGGCATCCGCCAGCCAGCCGGGCTTGGCATCGTGATAGGTCTTCATGATCCGGTCTTCGCCGGGCGTATCCATCCAGCCGATGTTGAGGCCGTTCACCTTGATCCGGTAGCTCACCACCGAGGCCGCCACATTGCGGGTGAGCACAGCGAGCGCACCCTTGGACGTGCAGTAGGCGGTGAGGAAATCCTGTCCGCCATGACCCGACATGGAGAGGATGTTGACGATCGCCCCGCTCACCTTCGTCTTGCGCATCAGCTTGAGCGCGTCCTGCATCAGGAAGAAGGGCGCCTTCACATTGGCGTCCATGATCTCGTCGTAGCGGGCTTCGCTCGTCTCCCAGATGGTGCCGCGGTCGGTGATGGCCGCCGCATTGACGAGTGCGTCGATCCGGCCGAAGGCCGCCTCGCAGGCCGGGATGATCTTGCGCACATCCTCAAGCCGGGTGAGGTCGCCGGGCACGAAGACCACCTTGGCGCCCTTCGCTTCCAGCGCCGCCTTCACCTTGGCGGCCCGCTCGGCATTTCGGCCAGCCATGACGATGCAGCTGCAGCCGCGCTCCACGAAAAGATGCGCGATGGCCTCGCCCAGACCCTGGGTTGCGCCCGTGATGACGGCGACCTTGCCGTCCATGGAAAGCCGGGAGAGCGATTGCGCCTGCATGATCACACCTTCACGGGTTTGCCGGTCTTCCAGCTTTCCGTGGCGGCATCGGCGAGGATCTGCGCCTGCAAGCCGTCGAAGCCGTTGGGCTTGGGGTCGCGGTTGCCGGATTCGACCGCCGCGATAAAGGTGTTGAGCTCGTTGGCATAGGCCTGGCCGTAGCGCTCGAGGAAGAAGTTCTGGATCGGGTCAGCCTGTGTCCCTTGCCCGTTGTGCAGTTCCACCGTGGTGTTGTGAATGTTGCGGGCCGAAAGCATGCCCTTGCTTCCATGCACTTCCATGCGCTGGTCGTAGCCGTAGGTGGCACGGCGCGAGTTGGTGATGACGGCGATGCGGCCGGACTTGGTCTGCATCTGAACCGCAGCGGTATCGACGTCACCCGCTTCGCCGATCGCCTTGTCGACAAGTGCCGAACCGAGCGCGTTCACGACAACGAACTCCTCACCCATCAGGAAGCGGGCCATGTCGAAGTCGTGGATCATCATGTCGCGGAAGAGGCCGCCCGAGCCCTTCACGTATTCGGCGGGCGGCGGAGCCGGGTCACGGCTGATCACAGTCACGAGTTCGACCTCACCCACGGCACCGGCGCGGATGCGGCGCTCAAGCTCAGCGAAGTTGGGGTCGAAGCGGCGGTTGAAGCCGATCATCAGGGTGGACTTGTTCTTCTCCACCACCTTCAGCGTCTGGTGGATGAGATCGACCGAGAGGGACACGGGCTTTTCGCACATGATCGACTTGCCGGCATTGGAGGCGGCCTGGATCTGTTCGGCATGGAAGCCGGTGGGCGAGCCGATCAGCACCGCATCCACGTCCTTGGCCTTCATGATCTCGTCGACGCTGGCAACCTTGGCGCCATGCTTCGCGGCAAGTTCTTCCGCCGCCTTGGGCATGGCGTCTGCGATATAGGCGAGCTTCGCCTTGGGGTTCGCGGCAATCGTGGCCGCATGCACCTTGCCGATGCGCCCTGCGCCAATCACACCAAACCTGATCATCTCGTGTCTCCGTTGAAGTCTGCAAAATTTAGCGAATGAGGCCCTTGAGCGGCTGCGCCGCATCGGCGAGCACATCCCTTGGCGGCTTGATGCCCTTGGCCATCATCATCTCGGCCATCTTGATGTCGCGCGAAATGGCATTGCCGGGACCGATGCCGCTCGCCCCCATCAGGCTGCCATCCTCGGCGAGGTGGAAGAGCACCAGCGTTTCAGGGTTTACCTGCCGCGCCACGGTGATGGGTCCCATGTCGGCCATGCCGGCGATCTGCAGGCCAAGCTCGTACTGATCGGACCAGAACCACGGCACGGCCACGTTCTGCTTTGCACCACCCAGCATGTTCTCTGCCGCCGTCGCCGCCTGTTCCTGGGCCGAGCGCCACGCCTCGAGGCGGATGCGGCGGTTGCCGAGCCTGGCATGGATGAAGGAGGCACAGTCGCCCGCCGCGAAGATGTCGGGGTCGGAGGTCCGCATGTTCTCGTCGCAGGCAATGCCGTTGTCGATCGTGAGGCCCGCCTCCTTGGCGAGGGTGATCTCCGGCGACGCACCGATGCCGGCGATGATCGTGTCGGCCGGCAGCACGCGACCATCGGCGAGATGCACGCTGTTGGCAGTCAGATGCGAGATGCCTGTCGCCGTCAGCAGCGTGACACCCGCAGCCACATGGCGGTCATGGATGATCTTCGCAATCGCTTCCGGTACGCCGCGCATCAGGATGCGGGGCTGCGCTTCCACCAGCGTCACGCTGCAACCCTTCTTCGCAGCAGACGAAGCAAGCTCCAGCCCGATGAAGCCGCCGCCGATGATGACGACGGTCTTGCCGGGGAGGAAGCGCTTGCGGAGGTCCAGCATGTCCTCCTGATTGCGGAGCAGAAGCGCGTGTTCGCCGCCCGGAATGGGCAGCTTGCGCGGTCGCGCGCCGGTGGCGATCAGCAGCTTGTCGTAAGGCAACGCACGGCCATCCGTGAGCAGCACCGTCTTCGCCTTGGGATCAATCGCCTTCGCCGCCACGCCGGTGATGACCTCGGCCTTGAGCGAGGCGACAATCCCCGCATCGAGCAGCCACACCGGCTCCGGATCGGCATCGGCGAGGATCGAGGCCTTGGAGAGCGGCGGCCGGTCATAGGGCAGCAGCGCCTCCTCGCCCACCAGCGTGATGGCGCCTTCATAGCCATTGGCGCGGAGGTTGATGACGGCGCGGGCCCCGGCCATGCCGGCCCCGATGATGACGATGCGGGAAATGCTGTTCATGTCTTGGTCCTTGGTGACGCCGAGAAACACGTTTCAGCGGCGCCTGTCCACCAGACTGGCGCGATCCCAACGGCGGAAACCGTCTCTGCGCGACCTCCCGCAGGCGGGAGCATGCAGCCCTGCATCTGGATGGACATGAATGGAATTTATGTTCTCTTTGGAGAAAGCACCAGAACAATAATTCCATGATTTCGTCAAGCCGGACATTCCGCGACGCGCCCCGGCAGGCTAAGGCTCGCCCATGACTCCACATTCCCGGGCGCGCCGATGAGCGGCCCCTCACCCCTCGGCATATTCCTTGTGGCCATTCCGGGCCTCGAATCCGCCCTCGCCCGGGAGGCGAAGGAGGCGGGCTTCACGGTGACCGGCCAGGAACAGGGCGGCGTCTCGCTGGAGGGCACATGGGCGGATGTCTGGCGGGCCAATTTCAGCTTGCGCGGCGCCAGCCGGGTGCTGGTGCGGTTCGCCAGCTTCCGGGTCAGCCATCTCGCCCAGCTCGACAAGAAGGCACGCGCCCTACCCTGGCGCGACATCCTGCGGAAGGATGTGCCGGTGACGGTCGAAGCCGCCTGCCGCAAGTCGAAGATCTATCACAGTGGTGCCGCTGCGGAGCGCATCGCCACCGCGATCCGTGAGGAGCTTGGCGCACCCGTTCGCGACGATGCCGATGTCGTCGTCAAGGCCCGCATCGAAAGGGACGTCTGCACCCTCAGCCTCGATACCTCGGGCGGCCTCCTTCACAAGCGCGGCTCGAAGCAGGCCATGGCCAAGGCGCCGCTCCGCGAGACCATGGCAGCCCTCCTGCTGCGCGAATGCGGCTTCACCGGGCGTGAACCCGTCGTCGATCCCATGTGCGGCTCCGGCACCTTCGTGATCGAGGCGGCGGAATGGACGCTGGGCCTGATGCCCGGCCGCAACCGCAGCTTCGCCTTCGAACAGTTGGCAAGCTTCGACGCGAAAGCCTGGGCCGCACTGAAGGCGCGCCCAGCGCAGCCCTTGGCAGAGGGCATTTCCTTCTTCGGTTCCGACCGCGATGCCGGCGCCATCACCGCCGCAATGGCGAATGCCGAGCGCGCGGGCGTTGCCCATGTCACGCGCTTCGATGTGCGGTCTGTCAGCGATCTCGCACCACCGGAAGGCCCGCCGGGATTGGTGATCGTCAATCCGCCCTATGGTCTTCGCATCGGCGACAAGAAGCCCTTGCTCGATCTCTACGCCAGCTTCGGCCGCGTACTCCGCGAACGCTTTTCGGGCTGGCGCGCCGGCCTCTTCACCACAGATGCCGCCATGGCCCGCGCCACAGGCTTGCCGTTCGCCGGCAAGCCGCTTCCCGTTCTGCATGGTGGCTTGCGCGTTTCTCTCTGGAAGACAGCGCCGCTGCCCTGACGGTCAACGGCAGTTGGAGGGCGCCGGCAGGCCCGCGAACCGCTCGGAAATCCACTGCACGGCGTCCGCCACACCAAACTGTGGCGCAGTGGTGTGGCCGCGGCCGGGAAGCGAGATGAATTTCACCCGCGTTCCGGCCCGGCAGGAGGCGCGCACCGTGTCGAGCGTCACGTTCGGCCGCACGATGTCATCACTGTCGCCCTGGATCACAAGTGCGGGCATGTCGACGGGCAGCGAGGTCAGCGAGTTGTCGCGGAGCGCCGTGTTCCAGCCTTTCACCGTGCCGGGATCATAGAGAAGGAAGCTCTTGCCAAGTTTCTTCTGCGCCTTGAGCACGCCGATCTGGCCATCAACGGTGTCGATGCATTGCTTGTTGATGGCAAGAATGGCCGCAAGCGAATTCTCGCTTGCGACGTCGCGCATGGAAAGCCCGTACTTCACCGCCCAGGACTGCAGCGTGAAACCGGCCAGCACACGGCCTTCGACCGAGCCGATGTTGGCGAGCAGCAGGCGGCGAAGATCCGTGGGCGGAGCAATCGCCGCAACACCGCGGATCGTGTAGCCTGGAGCATAGCGGCTGGCGAGCAGCGAGGCAAAGATTGCCGCGTGGCCGCCTTGCGAATAGCCGAACAGCACCACGTCCTTGCCGGTGCCGTGATTGGCGATCTGCTGCATCGCCCGGATGGCATCGAGCGTGGCATAGGCCTGGCCCTTGCCGACAAGATAGCCCGTGGGGCCGGGCGTACCGAGGCCCGGATAATCGGTGGCCACCACGGCGTAACCGAGGCTCACGAACTCATCGATGCCGACGATGGTCTTGTGCGGCGTCTTGGCGAGGCTCGGCGCGCAGGCGCGCTTGGTGCCCGTGGTCGGATGGGCCCAGGCGACGATCTTGCGCGGTCCGGGCTGACGTTGTGGCACGGTCGAGATGATTGCCATGCCGGAACTGACGATGGGGCGGCCGAAGGTGTCGCGCGTGGCATAAAGCATGCGCCAGGCTTTCGCCCGGTAGAGCGGCGGCAGCGGCATTCTCTCGGCCTTGAGGAGCGTCCCCGGCGGAAGGGCCGCTTCGGCCAGCGTCGCATCGTAGAAGGACGGATCGGGAGATTTTGCCTGCGCCGTTGTCACACAGGCCAGCAGAAGAAGAGCGGCACAGACAAGTGATCGCAAGAAAGCCTGAAACTTCACGCGGGATGTATTATGGAGGATGACAGGTAACGACAGCTTTTCAATGGACGGCATTCCATTGGACCCGGGGAAGATGTTGAACATGCAGACTGGTACGAACAACAAGCCTAAAATCTCCATCCGCAGCCTGCAGATCTTCGAATGCGTGGCGCGCACCGGCTCGACGGTCAAGGCCGCCGAGGAACTTTCGGTAACACAAAGCGCCATCAGCCACCAGATCAAACAGCTCTCGCAGGCGCTGGGTGAAACACTGCTCGAGAAATCCGGCCGCTCGCTGAAGCTCACGCAGCGCGGCGCGGAGCTGGCCCAAGAGCTCACCAAGGCCTTCACCAACATCGGCGATTCCGTCAACACGATCATCGGCACCAACCGCAACCGCGTGCGCCTTGCCGTGTGCAGCAGCTTCGGTGCGGGCTGGCTTGCGAACCACATGCCGGAATTCATGTCGACGCATCCGGAGGTCATTTTCGACGTGCAGAAGTATGGCGACGATCCCGATCTCAGCGATTCCATTGCCGATGCCTTCGTCACCGCGAAGCCGGTGGTGAGCGGCTTCCAGGCTTTCGACCTGATGGAGGAACGCCTGATCGCCGTCGCTGCCCCTGCTTACGTGCAGCAGCAGCGCGACAAGCCACCCGCGACACTTATTTCAACCACCGTGGGTGAGCCCATGCGCGGTGCGGACTGGCTGAATTTCCTCGCCTTTTCGGGGCAGGACCAGATGATCTTCCAACAGGCGAAGCCCATGTTCTGCTCCCACTACGTGACCGCGCTCGCCCTTGCCGAGACCGGATGCGGTGCCGCCCTCGTCCCTGACTTTCTGGCAGAGCGGCCGCTCCGCGAAAAGCGCCTCGTCCGCATCATGGAAGGCTCGTTCAAGACCGGCCGCACCTATCGCTTCTGCGTCAAGTCCGTCCGCATGCGCGAGCCTGCGCTTGCCGCCGTGATCGACTGGTTCGCGGCCGCCGCCGATCAGAAGATGCGCCTCGCGGCCGAGTAGAAGGCGGGGAAGAATTCCGGCGCGGTCACGGGATATCTGAATCCAGGTCATGTGAGCGCAGCAGCTATTCATTTGTCGGGCTTGCGCCCTTCGTGCAGTATGACCGCGACGTTGCACTGCACGAGAAAGGACCGACCCCTGTGCTGACCCGCCGGACCTTCATCGCGTCGTCCCTGGCGCCGCTGGCCACCGCAGCCGTGCCGTCGATCGCCGGCGCGCAGCTCGTGAACAAGTATGCCGAGCAATTGCAGAACGGCGAGTTCAACTGGTTTCCGGAGCGCTCGGCTGCAGGACCAGTGATCGTCATCGTCTCCATCCCCGATCAGAAGGTGCACGTCTACCGGAACGGCATCCGCATCGCCGCCTCGTCGTGCTCCACCGGAAAGCCCGGCCACCGCACGCCCACCGGCGTCTTCAAGATCCTGCAGAAGGACAAATTTCACCGCTCCTCCACCTACAGCAATGCGCCCATGCCCAACATGAACCGGCTCACCTGGTCGGGAATTGCGCTTCATGCCGGAAACCTGCCGGGCTATCCGGCCTCGCACGGCTGCGTGCGCCTGCCCATGGCGTTCTCGGAGCGCCTGTTCCAGGTGACCCGCCTCGGCATGACCGTGGTGATCGCCGATGAAAATTCCTCGCCCGCCAGCGTGGTCCATCCGGGCCTGGTGCTGGGCGACTATGCGAAGCGTGAGTATGCCGCCGTCGATCTCTCCATCAAGGCCAAGCAATATGCCGAAGGCCGGGTGGGCACGCCGCCCGAGACGAGCATCGTGGTCAGCAGTGCCGACCGCAAGGTGTCCCTCTGGAACGGCAGCGATCTCGTCACCGAGGGCGAGGTCAGGATCGCCAATCCCCGGCGGCCCCTGCCGAACCGGGTCTACACCCTCACAAAAACCGATGATGCCAAAGATTCGCTTGAATGGAGCGCCACAGGTTATGGCCGTGGCGCCCAGGCACGGCGCGCCGCTGCGGATCTCACGCGCATCAAGGCGGAACCCCGGCTTCGCGACGCGCTGCGCCAGAGCCTGCATCACGGTGCCACGCTTGTGACGACAGGCGAGCGCGACAGTCCGTCGAAGCGGACCGGTCCGGGCTTTGTCGTCATCGACGGCTTGTATTGATTGAGTTCTGTTCAGGGAGACACCCAAATGAAGAAACTGATATTCCTCGCGCTGTCCTTCATGCTGCTGGCGGTAATGCCGGCGGCCGCCGAGGACATGGCGCGCAATCTGCGCTTCAGCCCCGGAAGCAGCGGCGCCGTCATCAATGGCCGCATCCAGGGCTATGACACGGCCACCTACCTGATTTCGATCCGCGGCGGGCAGCGCCTGCGCGTCGGCTTGAATGCCACCAATCCGCAGACCTACTTCAACGTCATCGCCCCCATGGGCAATGCCATCTACAACAGCTCGGATGCCGACAACAATTTCGCCGGCACCGTGCGCCAGACCGGCACCTATCGCATTCAGGTCTACCTGATGCGGGCGGCGGCGCGGCGCGATGAGATGTCCCGCTACAAGCTCTCGGTCACCGTTCCCCCCGGTGGTGGCATGGGCGGCGGCATGGGCGGCAACAACGGCGGCTATGACGACGGCTATGACACCGGCGACAATGGCTACGACAACGGCGGTGGAAATGGCGGCGATTACGCCGACGGCAATGCCGGTGGCCCGGACACCTGGATGGTGCGTGGCGTGCCTCCGGGTGACCGCCTGATGATGCGGGTCATCCCGCGTCCGGGTGCGGAAGTGGTGGGCGCCCTCAAGAACGGCGCCATTGTGCGCAATCGCGGCTGCCGCTTTGCCAATGGCGGGCGCTGGTGCCGCGTCACCAAGATGGGCGGCGCCACCGGCTGGGTGAACGGCCGCTTCCTGCGCGAATACTGATCAAGCGAAAGAGAAGGCCATGGGCAACGACATGCAGTCGCAAAATCGGATGCCCGTGGCCTTTGCCACCTATGTGGCGTGGGCACTCGTCACCATCTTTGCCGGCAAGCTGCTGGCGGGCAGCGAACCCACGACCCTCGCCGACAGCGTGTCGCACGGCATCAGCTGGAACATCGCCGCCGCACTTCTCCTGCTTCTGATCGTGACGGCGGTGATGCGCTGGCGCGACCTGGGCTTCGGCCCGCCCACGCCCCTGGGCTCGCTGAAGCTCCTGTGGTTCCCGGCGCTCTATCTCGTGATCTTTTCGGTGATGGCGGTGGCAATCGGCCTGCCGGCCTCATCCGTCATGGTCTATGTCTTCCTCAACACGGTGATCGTCGGTCTCTCGGAAGAGATCATGTTCCGGGGCGTCATGTTCCGCGCCCTTCTCGGCAAGCTGTCGATCTGGCCTGCGATGATCCTCACCACCGTTCTTTTTGGCGGCGTGCATGTGCTCAACGTCATCATGACGGGGCAGTTGGGTGAAGCAATGGTGCAATCGGTGGCCGCCGCCATGAGCGGCTTCCTCTTCATGGCGCTTCTCATCCGCACGGGCTCGCTGTGGGTCCCGATCGTCTATCACGCGCTCTGGGACTTCTGCACCTTCATGCTTTCGGTGGGCGCAGAGTCCGGCGGTGGCGAAGAAGCCATGGCCCCAGGTCTCCGGATCCTGATTCCGGTGCTGTTGGTCACGCCCAACTTCCTCTATGCCCTCTTCCTGCTCCGCAAGGTGCGGAATGGCAGCGTGGCAACGGCCGCGGCCCGGCAGGCGGCGTGACCGTCCAAGTCCGATCTTCCGATATCTCGACAGCAAAAAACCCGCCGTGCATTTCTGCAGCGGCGGGTTTGGCTTTGAAGGATCGTGATTGAAGGGTTCAAGCTGTCTTTCGCAGGCCTGGCAGCGACCTACTCTTCCGCGTCTTAAGACGAAGTACCATTGGCGCTGGGGCGATTTACGGCCGAGTTCGAGATGGGATCGGGTATAGACACCCCGCCAAAGCCACCAGGCCGGCGAAGGACAGCAAGGCCAGCGCTTTCGTGTGAAAGAGCCGGGAGCACATTTTCTGAAGTAGATTATCTGAGCTGCTCACTTGATGAGGTGATCATCAATAATGAGAGCGATTCAAGCCGTTCGAACAATTAGTACCGGTAAGCTGCATGCATTGCTGCACTTCCACACCCGGCCTATCAACGTGGTCGTCTTCCACGGTTCTCAAGGGAATTCTTGTTTTGAGGTGGGTTTCCCGCTTAGATGCCTTCAGCGGTTATCCCGTCCACACATAGCTACCCTGCACTGCCGCTGGCGCGACAACAGGTCCACCGGAGGTGTGTTCAACCCGGTCCTCTCGTACTAAGGTCAAATCCTCTCAAAATTCCTACAATCACGGCAGATAGGGACCAAACTGTCTCACGACGTTCTGAACCCAGCTCACGTACCACTTTAATCGGCGAACAGCCGAACCCTTGGGACCTTCTCCAGCCCCAGGATGTGATGAGCCGACATCGAGGTGCCAAACGATTCCGTCGATATGGACTCTTGGGAATCATCAGCCTGTTATCCCCGGCGTACCTTTTATCCGTTGAGCGATGGCCCTCCTCACGTAGAACCACCGGATCACTATGGCCGTCTTTCGACTCTGCTCGACTTGTCAGTCTCGCAGTCAGGCAAGCTTATGCCATTGCACTCGAGGGCTGATTTCCGACCAGCCTGAGCTTACCATCGCGCGCCTCCGTTACTCTTTGGGAGGCGACCGCCCCAGTCAAACTACCCACCATACACTGTCCCGGGCCTCGATTCAGAAACCGCGGTTAGACATCCATGACAACAAGGCTGGTATTTCACATTTCGGCTCCATCGCGGCTAGCGCCACGACTTCAAAGCCTACCAGCTATGCTACACATGCCAACACGAATGCCAGTGTAAAGCTATAGTAAAGGTGCACGGGGTCTTTCCGTCTGACCGCAATAACCCCGCATCTTCACGGGGAGTTCAATTTCACTGAGTCTATGCTGGAGACAGTGGGGAAGTCGTTACGCCATTCGTGCAGGTCGGAACTTACCCGACAAGGAATTTCGCTACCTTAGGACCGTTATAGTTACGGCCGCCGTTTACCGGGGCTTCGGTTCAAAGCTTGCACCTCTCTCCTTAACCTTCCGGCACCGGGCAGGCGTCAGGCCCTATACGTCATCTTACGGATTTCGCAGAGCCCTGTGTTTTTGCTAAACAGTCGCTACCCCCTGGCTTGTGCCCCCCTCCAATGGTTGCCCATCAAAGGGGCCCTCTTATCCCGAAGTTACGAGGGTAATTTGCCGAGTTCCTTCAGCATAGTTCTCTCAAGCGCCTTGGTATACTCTACCTGACCACCTGTGTCGGTTTCGGGTACGGATTATGTGGAGGCTCTTTCCTGGAACGGCTTGGCTGCCCGGACAATCCAATAAGCCCGAACAACGTCTACCATTCGTCACCATCCACTAGCCCAGGAATATTAACCTGGTCGCCATCGGTTACGCCTTTCGGCCTCACCTTAGGATCCGGCTCACCCTCCTCAGATTAACTTTAAGGAGGAACCCTTGGTCTTTCGGCGACAGTGTTTCTCACACTGTTTATCGTTACTCATGTCAGCATTCGCACTTCCGATATCTCCAGCAGCCCTCACGGGTCTACCTTCACAGACTTACGGAACGTTCCGCTACCGCGTGCTTGCGCACACCCTAAGCTTCGGTAGATGACTTAACTCCCGATACATTTTCGGCGCAGAAACCCTTATTTAGACCAGTGAGCTGTTACGCTTTCTTTAAAGGATGGCTGCTTCTAAGCCAACCTCCTGGTTGTTTTGGGATCTCCACATCCTTCCTGACTTAGTCATCATTTGGGGACCTTAGCTGTAGGTCAGGGTTGTTTCCCTCTTCAC